>NZ_JBEPLO010000009.1:0-95159 GCF_040545225.1 Streptococcus rupicaprae
TGGTTTTTGGCTTGAGATGCATAGCAGGTATTTCGATATTCTGAAACACATGAGGAGTGTTTATAAATAGGAAGAAATTTAGTATCTTTAATTGAGATGTTAATTGTCTTACTCGTTATCAGTGTCTTGTTGCTCTTGTTTGTGCCCAATTTAAGCAAGCAAAAAGAGGCCGTTTCCAATACAGGAAAAGCTGCTGTTGTCAAGGTAGTTGAGAGTCAGGCAGAACTCTATGAGCTGTCTAATGCTGAGGAAGCGACTCTTTCAAAGCTAGTGGCTGAAGGCAGTATCAGTCAGGACCAAGTCAAGGCCTATCAGGATTATTATGCCAAAAATACGGATAAGACCCCAAGTGTCGCGCCTTAGTTGGCGGTCTGTCAAAGGCTTCACTTTGCTAGAAGGCTTATTGGTCTTGACCTTGGTGACGGGCCTGCTGATCAGCCTTTCTGGCCAGGTCAAGCCCATCTTTTCCCAGGTCCGTCAGGAACTCTTTTTCCTGGAGTTTGAACACCTTTACAAGGAAAGCCAACGGCTCAGCCAAGCCAAGGGGCAAAAATTAAGTCTAACCATTGACCATGATACCATCAGCAATGGTGTACAGGAAGTTGGCCTGCCACCAGATCTTCAAGTGTCACCGCAGGTAATTGAATTTGATCGGGACGGGGGCAATCATTCCTTGAGCAAGGTGGTTTTTCAAGCTGATCAGAAGACGGTCAGCTATCAATTGTATTTAGGGAGTGGGAAATATAAAAAGACGAGAGATTAAGGCTTATATCCTCTTAGAATCGTTAATCACAACAGGTTTGCTGGTATTTTTGGTCAGCCTGGTTCTGGGAGGGATTTCAACTAGCCGAAGATATTATCAAGAAGCCCTTGAGCGGGAGGAAGTCCACCAACTGGCCAAAATGGCCCTACAGCTAGGGCAATCTCATCTGACAGGGAATGGTCAGGAAATTCAGGTATCTAAGACAGAAACAGGTTTACAGATTTATGCGAAAGGAGAAGAAATCCTTGCTATTTCTCAAAAATAAGTTGCCGGCTTTTACCCTCTTAGAGGCCCTGGTGGCCCTGCTGGTGATTGCCAGCAGCCTCCTAGTTGTTGAAGGATTGAGTAAAAACCTGGCCTACGATATTGGCTATCATAGTCGTGATACGAGAAAGGACTGGCTGGTATTTTCGGATCAGCTACAGCGAGAACTGGATCAGAGCCGCTTGGTCAAGGTGGAGAACAATCGTCTCTATGTCATGAAATTCGGCCAGGAGCTGGCTTTTGGACAATCAAAGAAAGACGACTTCAGAAAAACCAACTGGTCCCTGCAGGGCTATCAGCCTATGCTTCAGGGGTTGAAGGATTCTCAGATCAGTCAATCTGGGGAAATCATTGAACTCCGTGTCCAATTTGACAATGACCTGGAAAGGACTTTTATCTATGCTTTTGACCAAGAAAATTAGGGGAGGGGTCATGTTATATGCCCTGCTTCTGTTTTCCCTATTTGGACTCTTGCTTCAATTCTACCTGAATCGGCAATTAGCAATGGCTCAGACCAATCAAGCCAGTCAGCAGTCTTTAACAGCTTACGCGCTAGCCATTTGGACCAAGGATAAGGTAGAGGAAACCTTGGTCTCCAAAGAACCTGAGCCGAAAGAAAAGGATGCTGATGATAAGGGCCAAGCGCCTGTCAAGGAGGCTGATAAACAAGAAGAGGCAGAACAAATCGGGGCGCCTGAAGATGAGAATGGAGGCTCGCTGGAAGCAGAAGAGGAAGAAGCGAGGTCACAAGTAGCCAAAGAAGGACTGACGGTCGAGACAGCAGAGAAGGTTAAGCAAGGTAAGACACAAGGGGAAATGGCGTTTGACCAGGGAAGGACGATTTATCAGCTAGACAAGGAGAAATTAACCATAAACGTCCAGCTAATAACAGGGTCTGACTTTCAGTACACCTTTTTTATCAATAGCCAAACCAAGTGATTTTTGATATGATAGAAGCATGAATTTTGAAAAGATTGAAGAAGCTTACGAGCTTTTATTGGAAAATGTACAGGTTTTGCAAAACCAGCTGATGACCAACAGTTACGATGCCCTGATCGAGCAAAACATGGCCTATGCCAAAGAGATGCTGCTGGAGCAGGAGGCCCTTGATGCCAACAATAAGAAACTGCGCCAGCTGCAACTGACTCAGGAAGAGTGGCGTAGGGTCTATCAGTTTTTATTGATCAAGCTTAATCAGACAGAACCCCTTCAATATAATCACCAGTTCACGCCAGATAGTATCGGTTTCCTGTTGGTCTTTATCTTGGACTGTCTCTTTGAACAGGATCAGTTGGAGGTGATTGAGATTGGTTCTGGGACAGGAAATCTTGCCTATACCCTGATCAATCACAGTTCCAAGAGCTTGGATTATCTGGGGATTGAGTTGGATGACCTCTTGATCGATCTATCTGCTAGCATGGCAGAAGTTATGGGAGTGGACCTTAGCCTGGTTCAAGGAGACGCCATTCGGCCCCAGCTCTTAAAAACCTCGGATGTGATTGTATCAGATCTTCCAATCGGCTACTATCCAGATGATGTGATCGCCAGTCGTTTTAGCCTGGCTGCGCCAGAGGGGCATACCTATGCCCACCATTTGCTCATGGCCCAAGGGATCAAGTATCTCAAGGAAGACGGCTACGGCATCTTTTTGGCGCCCAATGCCCTCTTAACCAGCCTGCAGAGCCACCTATTTAAAGAATGGTTGGCGACAGAAGCCCAGCTCCTAGCAGTTATCAGTTTGCCAGAGGCCTTTTTCGGGAAGAAAGAACTAGCCAAATCCCTCTTTATCCTGCAAAAGCAGGCGGGTAAAGCGCCAGAGACCTTTGTCTACGCCCTGCAGAGTTTGCAGGATCGAACGCTCTTGCAGAATTTCCTGACAGCCTTTAAAAAATGGAGCAGAGAAGGTGCAAACTAGCTAATTTTTTGATATAATAGGTGCAAACGTTTTAAATGAAGAAGGGGACTAAATTTTATGTCAAAAACAATTGCAATCAATGCTGGTTCGTCAAGTCTAAAATGGCAACTTTACCAAATGCCTGAAGAAACAGTATTGGCCAAGGGGATTGTAGAACGGATCGGTCTTGACGATGCGATTTCCACTGTCAAATTCGATGGCCGTGCTGAATCTCAAACACTGCCAATTAAGGACCACACGGTTGCTGTAAAACTGCTTTTGGATGATTTGAAACGCTTTGAAATCATTACAGATTTTTCTGAGATTACAGGGGTAGGACACCGTGTTGTTGCAGGTGGTGAGGTTTTCAAGAACTCTGTCTTGATTGATGATGCTGTTTTGGCAAAAATCGAAGAACTGTCTAGTCTAGCGCCCCTTCATAACCCAGCCAACGCAGCGGGTATCCGTGCCTTTAAGGAAATCCTCCCTGATATTGTCAGCGTGGCTGTTTTTGACACTGCCTTCCATACGACTCTTCCAGAGGTTGCCTACCGCTACCCACTGGCAGACAGATATTACACAGACTATCAAGTGCGCAAGTACGGTGCTCATGGCACCAGCCACTACTATGTGTCTCAAGAAGCAGCCAGAATTTTAGGCAAGCCAATTGAGGAGCTGAAGTTGATCACAGCCCATATCGGAAACGGGGTTTCCCTCTCTGCCATTGCAGGTGGCAAATCTGTTGACACCTCGATGGGCTTCACACCATTGGCGGGACCTATGATGGGAACGCGTTCTGGGGACATTGACCCAGCCATTATTCCATACTTAGTAGAGCATGTGCCTGGTCTGGAGGATGCAGCGGCTGTTGTCAACGTCTTGAACAAGGAATCAGGTATCCTAGGGGTATCTGGCTTGACCAATGACATGCGTGACTTGGAAGCAGCGGTGGAAAAGGGCGATAAAACTGCTCAATTGGCCTTTGACATGTTTGCAGACCGCTTGAAGAAATATATCGGCCAATACTTTGCTGTCTTGAATGGTGCGGATGCCCTCATCTTCACAGCTGGTATCGGTGAGAACGATGTCTTGCTCCGTGAAAAAATTGTCAGCGAACTGAGCTGGTTTGGCATGGATATTGATCCAGCTAAGAATGTCTTTGGTAACAGCGGGATTATTTCCACAGAGGACGCTAAGGTTAAGGTTATCGTAGTGCCAACTGATGAAGAATTGGTCATCGCGCGTGATGTTGAAGCGCTCAAGGCTTAATGGGGCTTAATCAAAAGGAAAAGGGAACTCTAACCCTAAGGGAAGGGTTCTTTTTTCTAGTCTTTGTTAAGCTTACGAAGTTTTTAAGCACACCGTAGGCATAAAGAAAAAGCAGGCAACTTTTTCTAGCTGCATGGATTTATCTAGAAGTTTTCTTGAAAATATTTCGCTAATAGGTACTAGTTTGTTCATTGAACAGAAATTATGTGACAAATGTCATCTAAACATTCGCTACCTCTCTGAAAAAATTTCTGAATTCAGGTGTTTAGTCTGGTCTTTCAGGCGAAACTATTTTGATGATAATAGCTAAATTTAGGTTATTGTCCTCTTTTTGTAGAGGCAATAGTTTGAAAAAACTCACTGGCGTGACAGACCTCTACATATTTAGAAGGTCTTTCTTTTTGGTTTGAAATAGTGTATAATTTAACAACGATTTGTGAAATAGATAGTCAAGTGAGGGCGTTATGGAAAAGGTCAAAAAACAAGCCTATAATCTAGGGATGGCGATTGCCATGATTATCGGTGTGGTTATTGGTTCGGGGATTTACTTCAAGGCGGATGATATTCTGAAGTTCACGGGAGGCCATGTCGGTCTGGGAATCTTGGTTCTCGTCTTAGGTTCCTTGTCGGTGACATTTGGGAGTTTATCGCTGTCTGAATTGGCCCAGCGCAATAGTGGCAGTGGGGGCTTGTCCAGTTACTTTGAAGTCTATGTCAATCCTGGCCTAGCGGCGGCTCTTGGTTTTTTCACGGCCTATCTTTACTTTCCGACGGTCATAGCCATTGTGGCATGGGTGGCTGGGATTTATACCTGTTTATTTTTAGGGATCGATGCCTCCTTAGAAGAGCAAGTGCTTTTGGGAGCTCTTTATGTTACTTGCTTTGGGGCTTTGAATATCTACTCCAGATATTTAGGAGGCTATTTTCAGACCCTATCAACCATGATCAAGGTCATTCCCCTGCTTCTTATCGGTTTTTTAGGGCTCTTTAATCAGGCCCCTCTTCCAGCTCTTCCGGCCACGGTAATCCTAATTGAGCCACATCCTGTCGGTCTAGGCTGGATGGCAGGGCTTGTCCCTTTGGCCTTTGCCTTTGAAGGTTGGACGGCTGTCGCCAATATTGCCCCAGAAATAAAAAATCCTAAGAAAAATCTGGCACGCGCCTTTATCATCGGTCCTATGACTATCCTGGGCGTCTATCTTCTTTTTTTCTATGGGATGAATAAGATTTTAGGTCCAACTTTTATTATGTCTACTGGCGATGAGGCAATCACTTATGCAGGGAGTCAGCTCTTTGGAGCAGGGATTGGCAAGCTCCTGCTGTTTGTGGTCTTGCTGTCGGTCCTGGGTGTGGTCAACGGCCTGATTTTGGCAACCATGCGCTTGCCACAGGCTTTTGCTGAGAAAGGCTGGATAGAGTCGCCTGCCATGGCTAAGCTCAATCTCAAGTATCAGCTCTCTATTCCTGCTGCGCTGTCTGTCATCGGGGTAACCCTACTCTACCTTCTGATCCACTACCTGGTCCAGAAATGGAACCTACTACCAGGAAGTGACATCAGTGAAATCACTCTGGTTTTCAACAATGTCAGCCTGAACCTCCTTCATCTGGCGGTCCTAAAGCTCTATTTAAAAGGGATTACTACCAATAAACTGACAGGGTTAGTGGCGCCTGTGCTGGCTATGGTGGGCTCCATGATGATTTTGATCGGTAGCCTGACCCACCATTTAGTAAGAGTGGCAGCGTTCCAAATCTTTTGCCTGCTCTTTTGTAGCCTGGGCTACTGGCTTTACCGTAAATCCAACTTGAACTAAGACTCTTTGAACACCGAAGATATCCCTTGTCAACTTGCTTCGATGAACTCCAGTTCTATCATTAGCTTGGTTTTCTAGGTTAGATTGATTTTCTTTGAGCATGAAATAGAAAAACCACCTCTTCTGACAATGCTTGGAAGGGGTGGTTGCTCTTTGAGGTCATCAGTAGAGATGGTATAGGGGGATTGGGCAATGATGGCCTTAATAATGCAGGCTCCCTGCGACCCAGCCGGTACAAAGGGCGCTGGTGATGTTAAAGCCACCGGTATGGGCGTTGATATCCAAAACTTCACCTGCAAAGAAGAGGCCAGGAACTTTCTTGCTTTCAAGGGTTTTAGGATTGATTTCGCTGAGGTCGACACCTCCCTTGGTCACAAAGGATTTGGCTAGAGACATTTTGCCAGTGACAGCGATAGGCAGGGCCTTGAGGGAGGATAGCAGGGCCTCTTTTTGTTGATGGGTCAACTGCTTAGCCTTTTCCGGAAAATCCTGGCAATAAAACTCAGCCAAGCGTTCAGGAAGTAGCTGTTTGAGGCTATTTTTAAGCGATTTTTCCCTGTTTTTTTCGAGAAAATCTGCCAAGTCCTCCATTGATTGTTGAGGCAGGACATCAAGGAAGATGGTTTCGCCGCCAGAGACAAAGCTGGATATGCGCTGGGCAGCGGGACCTGATAGGCCAAAATGGGTAAAGAGCAGGTCGTGGGTGATGACGTGCTTGCCATAGCTCAAGGTCACATCGTCAAGGGAGATCCCCTGGAGCAATTTATGGGGGAAATCCGTCATCAAAGGGCTCTCAGCAGCCTCCATAGGGGTGACATTGAGCTTAAAATGGCGGGCTATATCATGGCCAAATCCTGTCGAACCAGTGGACGGGTAGGATTTTCCGCCTGTGGTCACGATGAGGCGGTGGCTCTGAAAGACTTCATCTTTGGACTTGATCAGGAAGAGGTCATCCGTCTTTTTGACAGAGACCACTTCTGTCTGGGTTCTGATGGTGACGCCGAGGGTGGACATCTCGTCGACCAGGCATTGGATAATGGTCTGGGACTTATTGGTAACAGGGAACATTCGGCCGTGGTCCTCTTCTTTCAGTTTGACCTGTCGATCCTCAAAGAAACGGATAATGTCTTGGTTATCAAATTGCGAAAAAACACTGTAGAGAAAGCGGCCGTTGCCAGGGATACCCGCCAGGATATCTTCCAGGCTTCCGCAGTTGGTCACATTGCAGCGACCGCCGCCTGTGCCGGCGAGCTTCTTCCCCAGTTTTCGGTTCTTGTCTAGGAGCAGGGTCTTTTGCCCAAAGGTGGCAGAGCTGATGGCTCCCATCATACCTGCAGGGCCACCGCCAATAATAATCGTATCGTAAATCATCATGATTTTATTCTAGCATAAAGCCTTGGAAAATTTGACAGAAAAGCTTTGGTATGATAAGATTTTAAGGGTATGGAGATTTCGGCAGATGGGAACCAATCGCCGAGCGCCACGAGTGAGAATGTGTAGAGAAATAGGGATAAAGATATGTCAGTAGAAAAAACGGTCAGTGAAATAGCTGATATCCTGGGGATCAGTCGCCAGGCCATCAACAATCGGGTCAAGTCTTTTCCAGAAGAATTTGTCGATAAAAACGACAAGGGAGTGACGGTGGTCAATCGTGCGGGCTTGATTGAATTAGAAAAAATCTACCAAAAAACGATTTTTGAAGATGAACCAATCAGCGAAGAAACCAAGCAGCGTGAGCTCATGGAGATTCTTGTTGATGAGAAGAATGCGGAGATTGTCCGTCTTTATGATCAGCTAAAGATCAAAGACGAGCAGATTGCAGCCAAGGACGAACAGATTCGGATCAAGGATATCCAGATTTCTGAGAAGGACAAGCAATTGGACCAGCAACAGCAGTTGACCTTGAAGGCTATGGCAGACAAGGAAACCTTGAAACTGGAGTTGGACCAGGCCAAGGCACAGGCTGAGGAAGTGCAGGTCAAAAAAGGCTTTTGGGCTAAGTTATTTGGAAAATAAGAGGATAGTTCGAGAGTTGGTGAAGCTTGTTTTGGGTTAACCAAGCCTGGGGCTTGTCAAATCCTATAAAGTGTGCTATACTGGTTTTATTAAAATGAGATAAAAGGAGGCGGAGAACAATCTTCGCCTTTCTTCTATGTTTGGTTGAGCGTGTGGGGAGACTTGCTTGCTCAATAGAAAACTCATCTTGAGGGAGTCAAGGTGTTAGGTTGTGGAAGGTTTTCCCAGCAGAGGCTTTTACTACTTGGGCTGGTTCCAGGTGCTTGGCTGGGCCTTTAGATGATAGCTTTAGTGGAAAAGGAGGATCGTATCATCGCACAAATAGATATTATTGAAGCAGTGGAAGCGGTAGTGGCACCAGCTATTCAGCCGCCTTATGAATTGGTGGACATCGAGTACACCAAGATGGGAGGAGACATGGTGCTCAGCATTTTGGTGGATCGGGAAGGGGGGATTTCCCTCAATGAAACAGCGGAAATCTCGGAGTTGATCAGTCCCTTGCTGGATACGATTCAGCCGGACCCTTTTCCAGCCCAGTATATGCTAGAGGTGACCAGCCCTGGTTTGGAGCGGCCCTTAAAAACAGCAGAAGCCCTTCAAGCAGCAGTCGGTAAGTATGTCAATATCAGCCTTTATAAGGCCATTGAAAAGGTCAAGGTGTTTGAAGGGGACTTGCTGGCCTTTGATGGGGAGACCTTGCGTTTGTCCTACAAGGACAAGACGCGCCAAAAAGAAGTCGACATTCCTTATGCTAGTGTGGCCAAGGCCCGTCTGGCTGTGACATTATAAGTAAAAGAAAGGAAGCTTTTGTAGCTTTACAAAAGAGTAAATCATGAGCAAAGAAATGCTAGAAGCCTTCCGTATTTTGGAAGAAGACAAAGGGATTAAAAAAGAAGACATCATCGATGCGGTTGTGGAATCGCTTCGCTCTGCTTACAAACGTCGCTATGGTCAGGCGGAATCAGTTGCCATTGAATTTGACGAGAAAAAAGGAGACTTTCATGTCTACACGGTTCGTGAGGTTGTGGATGAGGTCTTTGATAGCCGTCTCGAAATTTCTCTGAAAGATGCCTTGGCCATCAGTTCAGCCTATGAGCTTGGCGACAAGATCAAGTTTGAAGAATCGCCAGCAGAATTTGGCCGGGTGGCTGCCCAATCTGCCAAGCAGACCATCATGGAAAAGATGCGCAAGCAAACTCGTGCCATTACCTACAACACCTACAAAGAGCATGAAAATGAAATCATGTCAGGGACAGTGGAGCGGTTTGATAATAAGTTTATCTATGTTAACTTGGGAACGATTGAAGCGCAACTGTCTAGGCAGGACCAAATTCCTGGCGAAGTTTTCCAGTCGCATGACCGGATTGAAGTTTATGTCTACAAGGTGGAAGACAATGGCCGCGGGGTTAACGTTTTTGTAAGCCGCAGCCATCCTCAGATGATCAAACGCCTCATGGAGCAGGAAATTCCTGAAGTTTATGATGGCACAGTGGAAATCATGAGTGTTTCTCGTGAGGCAGGAGACCGTACTAAGGTTGCTGTTCGTAGCCACAACCCTAACGTGGATGCCATCGGGACGATCGTCGGCCGAGGTGGTGCCAACATCAAGAAGATCACCAGCAAATTCCATCCTGCCAAGTACGATGCCAAATTGGACCGCATGGTACCGACAGAGGAAAACATCGATGTCATCGAGTGGGTCGAAGACCCAGCCGAATTTATCTACAATGCCATTGCACCTGCTGAGGTGGATATGGTGCTCTTTGACCACGAAGACGCCAAACGGGCCACTGTTGTGGTGCCAGACAGCAAGTTGTCTCTGGCCATCGGGCGCCGTGGGCAAAACGTGCGCTTGGCAGCTCATTTGACCGGTTTCCGTATTGACATCAAGTCAGCCAGTGAGTACGAAGCCCAAGCAGATACTTATTTCCCAGAGGAGGCGGTAGCGCCTGCTGAGGAAATAGACGAAGTTGAAGCTTATGATGAGGCACAACTGGTGGATCTTGACGATGAGATGCTTGCTGCAGCCGCAGAATATGGTGTCACGACAGAGGACTAGGAGGTTAGCATGGCAAAAGCCCGCAAAATCCCATTGAGAAAATCCGTCGTTTCCAACGAAGTCATCGATAAAAGAGACTTGTTACGCATTGTTAGGAACAAGGACGGTGAAGTCTTTATCGATCCGACAGGCAAGGCCAATGGCCGTGGCGCCTATATCAAGTTGGACAATGAGGAAGCCATGTTGGCCAAGAAAAAGCAGGTCTTTAACAGAGCTTTTGGCCAAGAAGTTGACCAAGCCTTCTACGACGAATTGATCGCTTATGTTGACCATAAGGTGAAAAGAAGAGAGTTAGGCCTTGAATAATCAGCAAAAATGCTTAAATTTACTCGGCTTGGCCCAGCGCGCTGGAAAGGTCATTTCTGGTGAAGAGCTGGTAATCAAGAGTATTCAGACTGGTCAGGCACGCCTGGTTTTTCTGGCCAAGGATGCTGGCCCCAATTTGAGTAAAAAAATCAATGATAAAACAAGCTACTACCAAGTAGCCATCTCCACAGGGTTTTCAACCTTGGAAATGAGCACAGCCATCGGCAAGCCCCGCAAGGTCTTGGCGGTGACAGATGCTGGATTTGTAAAGAAGATGAGGTCTATGATGGAATAGAACAGGAGGACAAGGTATTGTCTAAGAAGAGATTAAATGAAATTGCCCGAGAACTAGGTGTGGCCAGTAAAGAGGTCGTTTCAAAAGCCCAGGAGCTTGGCTATGACGTCAAAAGTCATGCGTCAAGTGTGGAGCCAGAAGCCGCTGCAAGAATTGCAGCAGGTTTTACTGGAGTAAATCAAGAGACTAAAGCCCCAGCTAAGGCGGTAGCGGAAAAAAAACCGACTGCGCCAAAAGCAGAGCCAGTAGCAAAAGAGGCGGCACCAGCGCCGAAGCCTGTTGAGAAAGCGGCAGAGGCTAAGATTCCTCAGGAGCAGGCGCCTGCCAAGCAAGTACAAACGAGCACGCCAGAGCCTAAGCCAGCTCCAGCCGTGGCCCGTCCGCAAAGCCGTAATTTCAAGGCAGAGCGCGAAGCCAAGGCCAAGGCCCAAGCCCAAAACCGCCAAGGGCAACGGCCGGATAACCGCAACAGGGAGCAGGCAAAAGACCGCAATAATCAACAGCGTGACAACCGACGCTTTAACGACCGTCGCCAGGATAAGTTTTCTAATCAGGCTGGGTCAGGGCAAAACCGTCGCCAGGACCAAGGACGAGGACAGGCAGACCGCCGTCAAGATCGCCGTCCGACTCAGGTGACTCAGTCAGCACCGCGGATTGACTTCAAGGCGAGAGCAGCGGCCTTGAAGGCAGAGCAAAACGCAGCCTACGCGGCTAGCAGTGAAGAGCGTTTCAAGCAAGAACAAGCTGCGAAAGTGGCCCAACAACGTGCTCAGGCTGAAGCCCAAGAGCGGAAAAAAGCCCAATTGGAAGAAGCGGCAAGGGTTGAGCCAGTGGTAGAGGTGGCGTCAACACCAGCTCCAGCACCCGTCGTTGATAAGCCTGTTGACAACCGCCGCAAAAAGCAAGGTAAGACAGATAAGACACGGGACGATTATCGAGATAATGAAGACGGCCCACGCCATAAACAAACTAATAAGAATCGAAGCAATCAACAAGTGAGAAATCAAAGAACGTCCAACTGGAATAATACGAAGAAAAATAAAAAAGGTGGCAAGAATCAGGTTCAAAAACCTGTTACAGAACGCAAGTTCCACGAATTGCCGACCGAATTTGAATACACAGCTGGCATGACCGTGGCAGAAATTGCTAAACGGATCAAACGCGAGCCTGCTGAGATTGTCAAGAAACTCTTTATGATGGGAGTGATGGCAACACAGAACCAATCGCTTGATGGAGACACGATTGAACTCCTCATGGTAGATTACGGGATCGAAGCCAAGGAAAAAGTACAGGTCGATGAGGCAGATATCGAGCGCTTCTTTGTTGAAGACGGTTACCTCAATGAGGATGAATTGACCGAGCGTCCGCCGGTTGTGACCATCATGGGACACGTTGACCACGGGAAAACAACCCTCCTTGATACCCTGCGTAATTCACGGGTGGCGACAGGTGAGGCTGGGGGGATTACCCAGCATATTGGTGCCTACCAGATCGAAGAAAATGGCAAGAAAATTACCTTCCTCGATACGCCAGGTCACGCAGCCTTTACGTCTATGCGGGCGCGCGGTGCTTCTGTAACGGACATCACGATCTTGGTCGTTGCAGCAGATGACGGGGTAATGCCTCAGACTATCGAGGCCATCAACCATGCCAAGGCCGCTGATGTGCCGATTGTCGTAGCTATCAACAAGATCGATAAGCCAGGGGCTAACCCAGAACGTGTGATTGGAGAATTGGCAGAGCACAATGTCATCTCTACAGCTTGGGGTGGCGACTGCGAATTTGTAGAAATTTCAGCCAAGTTCAACCAGAATATCGATGAACTCTTGGAGACGGTTCTTCTTGTGGCAGAGTTGCAAGAGTTGAAGGCAGACCCGACAGTCCGTGCCATTGGTACTGTTATTGAGGCCCGTCTGGATAAAGGAAAAGGGGCGGTTGCGACCCTCTTGGTACAGCAAGGAACCCTCAATGTCCAAGACCCAATCGTTGTCGGCAATACCTTTGGACGGGTCCGTGCCATGACCAATGATCTCGGCCGTCGCGTCAAGGCGGCTGGTCCGTCAACGCCTGTATCGATCACTGGTTTGAACGAAGCGCCGATGGCAGGGGATCATTTCGCGGTTTATGCGGATGAAAAAGCTGCGCGTGCAGCAGGGGAAGAGCGTGCTAAGCGTGCTCTTCTCAAGCAGCGTCAAGCCAATAACCGTGTCAGCCTGGACAACCTCTTTGACACCCTTAAAGCTGGTGAAGTCAAGTCTGTCAATGTCATCATCAAGGCGGACGTGCAAGGTTCTGCAGAAGCCTTGGCTAGCTCTCTACAAAAGATTGACGTTGAAGGCGTGAAAGTGACCATCGTTCACTCAGCTGTCGGTGCCATCAACGAGTCCGATGTGACCCTGGCCCAAGCCTCAAATGCCTTTATCGTCGGCTTCAACGTTCGTCCGACGCCAATGGCGCGTCAGCAGGCAGAAGCAGACGAAGTGGATATCCGCCTCCACAGCATTATCTACAAGGTGATCGAAGAAGTGGAAGACGCTATGAAGGGCTTGCTTGATCCAGAATTCCAAGAAAAAGTGATCGGTGAAGCAGTTATCCGTGAGACCTTTACGGTTTCTAAAGTCGGCACCATCGGTGGTTTTATGGTCTTATCTGGTAAGGTGACCCGTGACTCTAAGGTCCGTGTTATCCGTGATGGCATTGTCATCCACGACGGCGCCCTAATCAGTCTCAAGCACTACAAGGATGATGTCAAGGAAGTGACCAATGGCCGTGAGGGTGGTCTCATGATTGAAAAATTCAATGACCTCAAGATGGACGATACCATCGAAGCTTATATTATGGAAGAGATTAAGCGCTGATCTGAAAAATTGAAACAATAAGAATGATGGGGAGTGGGACAGAAATCGGTCATTCGTCAGAATTCGATTTCTCCTCACCTCCTAATTTTTAGGGTTCGGACTAAAACGGTCTCTTCCCAGACTGTTTTGCTCCTACCTCCGCACAGCTGAGTAGGGCTGTACTGATGAAATCAGCGAATGAGAACCCACTCAACCACTGCGCCCTGCTCAACAAATCAAAGATAATTGAGAGGCAAGGAATTTTGTCCCACTCTCTTCATCTGGTAAGAAATTAGAAAATGAAAGGAAGAAAGCTATGGCAAATCATTTTCGTCAGGACCGTGTCGGCATGGAGCTCAAGCGAGAAGTCAACGACATCTTGCAAAAGAAGGTCCGTGATCCTCGTGTTCAAGGGGTAACCATTACTGATGTGCAGATGGTGGGCGATCTCTCATCTGCCAAGGTCTACTATACCATATTGAGCGATTTGGCTTCTGATAATCAAAAGGCTCAAGTTGGACTTGAAAAGGCTAAGGGGACCATCAAACGTGAACTGGGACAACGCTTGACCATGTATAAGATTCCAGATTTGGCCTTTGTCAAGGATGAGTCTATCGCCTATGGCAATAAAATCGATGAGATGCTGAGAAATCTCAACAAAGACTAAGAAAAAATTGCGCACCTTCCTAGTTTCTAGGAGGTGTGCTTTGTTTTTCTGGGGGGATTTACTAGTCTGAGCAAGTCGTGCTGCTCTTGGGACGATTGGGGAGCATGAGGACTTTTCACGTAAATCAGACGGTGACAGAGCCAGGCAACTAATCTTGATGCCTGCACAAGACTGATGCTCCTAGAGTTTGCTTTGAAACGAGTAGAAGAAAAGACTGATACGGGTTATACGGCCCTACTGTTAGAACTCCCTTTAAAATGGTATACTGGAAGTAATCACATAAAGGAGTTCGTCAAATGTCACAACAATCAATCAAATTAATAGCTATCGATATGGACGGGACGCTTTTGAACAGTCAGAAGGAACTGACTCAGGAGACGATTGAGGCTTTGCACCAAGCGGTCGCTAAAGGGGTCAAGGTCGTGCTTTGTACTGGTCGGCCTAAGCCTGGTGTGGTGTCTTATATCGATCAGTTGGGCCTTGGTGAGGATGATGAGTATGCGATCTTGGACAATGGCTGTACCGTTTACCAGACCAAGGATTGGTCCCTTTTGGCCCATCAGTCCCTGACGCCTACAGAGATGGCAGAGCTGGTGGCTGCTGCGGAAGGTTATCCTGAGATTTCAGTGACTTTTTTTGATGCGGACCACTATTTCATCATCGGTGAGGAGATTCCTGAGCTGGTGGCCTACGATGCTGGACTGGTCTTTACTAGTCCTGTGCCAGTGACCTTAGAGCAAGTTCAGTCCAGTTCTGTTCCGATTTTTCAGGGCATGTTCATGGGGGAAGCGCCAGCCTTGGATCGCTTTCAGGCGGAGCAGGGAGAGGCTCTCAGTCAGGCTTTTTCCACGGTGCGCAGCCAATCTTACATCTATGAAGCCCTCCCTCTGGGAACCACTAAGGCTAAGGGTTTGCTCAATCTGACCCAGCACTTGGGGATCGCTCCAGAGGAGGTCATGGCCATCGGAGATGCGGCCAATGACTTGGAGATGTTGGCCTTTGCAGGCTGGTCGGTCGCTATGGGCAATGCCAGCGATGAGGTCAAGGCGGTTGCTGATGCTATCACGAGCTCCAATGACGAGGCGGGCGTGGCCAGGGCGATTGAAAAATGGGTAATTAATATATGAATGTTCAGAAAATAAGAAAAAATTAAAAAAATGTGCGAAACCTTTTGACATCTTTGGCAAAATATTATAGAATGGTGGTGTCATGGTAAAATAATAAAGGAGATACTTATGGCAACAATTAAGTTAACCCCAGAAGAGCTACGCACTTCCGCAGTAAAATATACTAATGGCGCTGAGGATATCCGTACAGTTTTGAGCACTTTGACTTCTGAACAGGAAACCATCCGTTCTAATTGGGAAGGTTCAGCATTTGATAGTTTTGATAATCAGTTTACTGAGTTGTCACCAAAGATCACTGAGTTTGCTCAACTCTTGGACGATATCAATGCCCAATTGAATAAGGTTGCAGATATCATCGAACAAACTGACCAGGATATTGCTGCACAAATCGGAGGCTAATTTTCCGATGGAACAGGAAAGGCAAGGCCTTTCCTGTTTTCCGTTTTAAGAGGGACACAGGGACTAGGAGTAATAGATTAAGAAATGATGAAAACAAATGGAATCAAGTTGGCCAAGATAATCGCAGCTATTTGTCTCTTTACGGGCTTATTGCTGGCTTTGAATCGCCAGGTCAGCCAGAGCCAAAAAGACCATGCTATAGCGGTAAAGGAACAGGAGAGCCGTCTGAATGTTGCTATTGTGAATGAGGATCAAGGGGGAGAGTTTGAAGGGACAGTTTATCACCTGGCTAAAAATTACATCAAGCAATTAGAGAAGGACAACTCTCATCAGTGGACAGTGGTCTCACGAAGCTCCGCTGAGCGTGGCTTGGAACAAGGGACTTACCAACTCGCTATTTTTATTCCCAACCAGTTTACCAGTAAGTTATTGGATATCAATGCGGTTGCCCCTGAAAAGACAACGGTCACCTACAAGGTGAATTCAAGCGGAAATGCGACCGTTGAGCAGCTGGCCAAGCAAACGGGTCAGAAGGTTGTCACAGACCTCAACCAGCAGCTGGTCGATATGTTTATGGCCAGCATTTTGGGCAATCTTTATAAGGCCCAGCAGAATGTCCAGTCTGTGATTGATACCCAGAAGGTCAATATTGGCAGTTACCAGACATCCATTTATGATAATGCGCTAAACTTTAGGTCCAGTCTGCCCTCTTTGATGGAGACAGCCCAATCTAGCTGGATGTCTAATGACCAGCTGATTGCCAATTTGTCAACCTTGAATACTCTTTTTGACGAGATGCAGTCGGGCCAGAGCAATTATAGTGGGCAACTGGCGGATTTGATTGCCAAGCGCTCGAGCGGCCAGATTAGTCAGGCGGCCTTTATGGCAGAGCTTCTGGATATGAATAATCTGGTAACCGAAAATGGTGCACTCTACGAAACCATTAAAACCAATCAAGATAGTTTGCTGACGGATCTGACTGGGCCTGAAACTGGGGCCCTCAATACCAACACAGAGGCCAATGCGCAACTGACCCAGTTGCTGACCGATCTCCAGGCACAAAGGGAGGCCTTGGAAACAAAAGTCGCTGATATGAGGTCTGGCATTGCCACTGCTCTGGATGAATACTATGGCATTGAATCGGGTGTCTCAAGTCTCACCCTCCGTTTTTGGCCAAATACGATCCAACTGCCTTGAACCATTTTCAAGACAAACTCCAAGAAGTTGAACTGGCTTTAGAAGCCCTGGTGGCACAAAGACCGAGCGATGATATGGCTGATCTAGCCAACCTTCTCCAGCACAGTGGGGAGCAGCTGCCGAGCGGTTATGACCACGATAAGATTTTGAACCGATTCCAGCCGACCACGAAGGATGATGCCCTCTATCAGGCTCTTGAGCAAGCTCACCGTCAGTGGGATAGTTATCTCAAGGCAGTGTCAAAAGAGGTGAAAACCGGTAGGATCTGGATTGACAACCAAGAAGGAGCTTTTGATCAGGCCCAACTGTCTATCACCAGTGCGAGCTCTGCCATCAGCATTGATCCTACGAGTTTCCAGTCTTCCTTGGGGGATTTGGCTGACCAAGTGATTGAGCTGACCTTCAACTATCAGCTCAATACCCCTATCGGGTCGGGAGACCATCTCATCGATATCAGTCTGGTGGCTCCAGGCCTAGCTCCTAAAATCTCGACCCAAAAGACGCCAGTCTCTCAGACAGTACAGGTTGAAGTGCCAAAGGCAGACGGTTCCGGAACGGAGTTTAGGGATATCACCGTTGACGTCGACACAACAGAAACCACGCAAACAGGAGGTTCGCCAGCTTTTGCCGTTGATATCAGTATGCCAGCGGACCTGTCGAGCCTGGCCACGGAGGCTTATCATAAGCTCCTAGCAGACTACCAGGCGCTGGCTGGGAGGGTCGCTCAAATCTATGACACGCTCCATATCTTGAGCACGGCCTTGCCAGATCAGACCTTGACCCTATTATCGGATGCTTATCTGGATCTGCCAGTAGATGCCTATCTGACAGAAGTCGTCACAACCTTGCTTTCACCAACCATGGCAGAGCATCAGGCCAATCTGCAACAGTTGGATGATAGCATCTTGAAGCTCCAAACGTCGATGAACAGCCTGACTAGCCAAATCGAAAGTTTGAGCGGTAAGGCCAACGATTCTGTTGAAGCAATTACGACTTTGCTGAGTCATTACGAGACCCTCAACCAAAAAGTGGCTAGCCTTCAAACTGCTCAGGCGGATGAACAGGCCAGCCAAGAAGAGCTATCGACGGGCCTCCAGGCGCTCTTGCCTGAATTTGAAACCCTGTCAAACAGTACCATGAGCTTGACGACTAGCACCCAGCAAAATTTGACAGAGGCAGAAGCGATACGAAGCACTCTGACCGGCTTTGAGAGCAATATCTCCTCAGCAGAATCCAGCGCCACGGAGCTGTCCTCCCAGGCAGAAGCGCTCATGGTGGCCTTCAATGAAGAATTGACCAAGAACCAAGACTTTGTCGGAGCCTTTGTCAAGGTCTTGAATAATGCCTACAACGAAGGAGTGCCAAATGAAGTCCTGCTAGACTTCCTGTCCAACCCTGTCAAGGAAGAGGGACAGGCAACGCGAGTGACGACCAATGTCTACAAGCCTTTCACCTGGATCTTGCTGATAGAAGTCGTATCGCTCTTGATCGCCTATCTCTTTAGCAATAACCGCATCTTTCAGACAACCTTGGACAAGTTCTCCAAATCCAGCAATCCCCTCTTGCGGGCGGGATCAAAGACTGTGATTGTCCAAGAAATGCTGGCCTTATTACTGGGGATTTTTATCGGTCTGTCGTCCTTGAACCAGTTGGAAATCAACCCGATTTACAACGGGCTATGGGTCTTGACGGTCACTTTGATTATGCTCTTTCTCACCCAGTGGCAATATCTGCTCCTGTCCTATCTGAGGTCTAGTGGCATGGGGATTGCCTTGTTCGTGCTGGTGACTTATGTCTACTTGACCAGCGCCATCGGGACGACGGCGACCTTGACAGGTTTGCCAAAAGCCATGCGTCAGGTCAATATCCTAGCCTTCTTTGAAGGGATTTTGTCGGGCTTCTTTGTCGATCAGCCGATCTCTGGCTTAAGTCTGTTACTGATCATGCTCGGTGTGTTAGGAGGAATTGCCATTGGACTCTTTGTTAAACCAAAAAAAGCGGAATCAGCCACTTCTGATTTGCCAGCTTAAGCGTTTGTTTTGCTCTTTGATGGTGGCTATGCTAGCTGTGGTGTTTGCGCCAAGGGTCTGGGCTAGCGAGCCATCAGCCGGCTATGAAAATGACTTGGTGCTAAGGGCAGACCGTCTCGAGCAGGAGGACCAGAAAAATAAATCCCAGGCGAGCCGCTTGTCGGGCCTGTTTGACCCTGTCGAAGGTCAAAAGATTAAGAGCTACCAGGAGAAGGCTCTGGAGGAGCGTGACCACATGGTTGACCAGCTCTTTCAAGAAGAAGTGCCTGCTGTTGAGTCCCTAGACAAGGACGCCCTCTTTGCGGAGACAAGCAACAAGATTGTCTACCAGCAGGCAGGCCAGACCCAGGAGGAAGGGCGCTTTGCCCTGGTCTTTTATGGGATTTTGGCAACAGTGGTCCTAGGCAGTTTTATCTATATTTGTTATTTATTTTTGAAAGGATAAGCATGAGAGGCAGTCATATCAATGTGACCATTAGCAGTAAAGGTCTTGGCGATCGTAGCTATGATTTAAGGATACCGACAAGGATTGAGACCAAGCGGTTGATCATGGAGTTGGAGAAGATTTTTAAGCAGACCTTGTGTCACGAAAAATATCAGATCAAGGTTAAAAACAAGGGATTTATCCTGGATGAGGGTCACTATTTGTCGGAATTTCAGATCACAGATGGTGATGTATTAGAAGTAATGGAGAGTTAAGATGCCAGAAGAAGTGCTGAAGATTGAAGATCACGAATTGGTAAAGAAGCTGGACCAGGATCAGGTTGTGTTGGTTCAAAAGCGCTCAGACGTCCACTTGCAGGACCTGTCTCGCTTGTCGCTCTTGACGTTTGAACATCCGCTCTTGCTACCACAGGCTATCAGCTGGGACGAAGACAGCATCTCCTACCGCTTTGCCTTGCCAGAGACGACCAGGACCTGGGAGGGCCTTAGAGAGGCCCCAATCTCAGAACGTCTGAGGGTCCTGAGAAATGCCCTGGCCTTTGAACGGCTCCTGGACTTGGAGATGACCTTTTACCTCTCACCAGACAATATCCACATTGACCAAAATGGGCAGACCCGCTTGTACTATCGAGGCATCAAGCAGGCCCAACCTCCTTTTGACATGTCTGAGGCGATCTTTTTGCGCCAGATCAAGTGCTTGATCATCTCGCAGTTTTCTGACCATGCTTACAACACCCTCTACCAAGGAGGTTTGGAAGCTGTTCAGGAGACAGAGTTTACGACCAAGGTAAAGGAGGCGCCCGATTTGGCAGCCTTGTCCGACTTGTTGAGGTTGGAGCAAGCAGAAGCTGCTGCCAATGAGGCTGAGAAGTTTCAGACGGTGCCACGGACCCAGTTTCGGATCTTTAAGCAGCTGACGATTGCCTTGGGGATCTTGACGGTTCTCTTTGCCATTCCCTTGGCTTACTTTGGTCTTTTTCGGGTGCCTTTTCAGGACAAGCTCCTGGCGGCTGATACGGCCTTCTTGAAGGTGGACTATAGTGAGGTCATCCAGCTCCTGGACGATGTGGCGGTCAATCGTCTGCCAAAGACGCAGAAGTATGAACTGGCACACTCGTATGTTCAGCTCTTGGATTTGTCCTATGAAAGCAAGCAAAATATCCTCAACAATATCAGCCTGATTTCCAATGACACCTATCTGGATTATTGGATTTATGACGGGCGTGGGGAATTTGACCGGTCTCTAGACTTAGCCAAGCAATTGGAAGACTACCAGCTGATCATCTATGCCCTCGATCAGGCCATCACCCAGGTCCGCAATGACCAGACCTTAGACGGGGCGGCGCGTGAGGAGCGATTGACGGAGCTTGAGGCAGAGTTTAAGAAGTATTCGGACATGCGGACGGAGTTGCTGGGGCAAGCTTCAGAAGCGGAGACCAGCCAGTCTGAGGCCAAAGAGACTGAGGAGACGACCGAGGCTAGTGAGGCAGACAAGGAGTAGGGATGACAAAAGAACTGATTTTATACACAGCTGCTTATCGCTATGACTGGACCCTCCAACCGGGCCAGAGTCTTGAAATCGCTCAGGAAGGAACCGCTGACTTGGTTTTGCCAAGCTTGACGGCGGAGCGCCTGCGTCTGGAGCTAGGAGACAATGGTGTCTTGGTCGTTTCGGTCAATGGGAGCCCTTATGAGGCGCTGGAGGATGGCCGCTACACCTTGGCGGGTTTGCAGGCCTTTATCGGTCAGGACCTGCCACGTCAGGTCTATGCTAGCCTGCTCCATGACCAGATCAGTCTGGGATCAGGCCAGCACCACACAGTGGTATTAGACGGGCTCAGTGGGCAGGAAGAGGTGGTCTTGGTCAAGGCTAAGGGTCAGTGGTCCTTGGTTAGTGTGGGTCAGCCAGTCTATGTCAATAATTGTCGGGTCATTGCCTATCCTGTCCTTCTAGAGAAGGGAGATGAGGTCAGCTTTGATCGCGTGACGATCAAGCTCTTTGACCGGGAAGTCTGGGTCAAGGGGGTGGCGTCTCGGTCGGACCAGTTGGTAGCCAAGGATCTGTCTGACTATCGCTTTTACGAAGACTACCCCGACTACCATCGGTCTCCTCGGATCATCTACCGGGAGCCGGAGGACAAGGTGACCTTGCGGGGGCCTGTGGAGACGCCGAGAAAGCCGGCCAACCAGCTGGTCAAGGCGATCGTGCCTCCCTTGGTCATGGTGGCCATGACCATCACCCTGTCCTTCTTCCAGTCGCGGGGGATCTACATCTACATCATGGTGGTCAGCTCGCTGGTATCCATGATCTTCTCGGTGACGGGCTATTTCAAGAGCCAGAAGGAGTATCGGGAGAGCCTGGTTGAGCGTGAGGAACTCTTTCGGGACTATCTCTTTGACAAGGCCCAGGACCTCTACCAGCTTCAGGAGAAGCAGCGTCAGGGCCAGCTCTACCACTACCCGTCGGTCCAGGAGCTGGAGGCGATGGCTTCTAATTATCACCACCGGATCTATGAGAAGACGCCCCAGCAGTTTGACTTCCTGTCCTACCGTCTGGGTCTAGGCAAGCGCAAGGCCTCCTTTAGCCTGAGCTATGCGCCGCTGGACAAGGACAAGAAGCTGGATGACTTGGAGCGTGAGGGTTTGGCCCTTTATGATCAGTACAAGCGGACCCATGATTTGCCGATTGTGACGGACCTGGTTTCGGGGCCTGTAGGCTATATCGGCCCTCGCCCGGTGGTCTTGGAACAGCTCCAGCTCTTGGTCCATCAGCTGTCCTTTTTCCACTCCTACCATGACCTGCAGTTTATCACGCTGGTGCCTGAGGAGGAGAAGGACCTCTGGTCTTGGATGCGGTGGTTGCCGCATGCGACCCTGCAGGACATCAATGTCCGGGGCTTGGTCTATAATCAGCGTAGTCGGGACCAAGTGCTCAACTCCCTCTATCAAGTTTTAAAGGTCCGTAAGGCCCAGCTCAATGATCGCCAATCACGGTCGTCAACCCTGTTTACTCCCCATTTTGTTGTCCTGATTACGGACCAGTCCTTGGTTATGGACCATGTGATCATGGAGTTTTTCCAAGAGGATCCGACAGGGCTGGGATGCTCCGTCATCTTTGTCGAGGACACCCTGTCGAGCCTGTCTGAGAACATCCGGACCATCATTGACATCAAGGACCGCAATCAGGGAGTCCTGACCTTGGAGAAGGGGGAGTTGATCGATAAGGTCTTTGCCTTGGACCACTTTGGAGAGGGCTTTGACAAGGAGAGCCTGCCGAGGCTTTTAGCCCCGCTCAACCACCTGCAAAACCTGAAGAACGCCATCCCTGAGTCTGTCAACTTCCTCGAAATGTATGAGGTCGAGGAGGTTAAGGACCTGCGGATCATGGAGCGTTGGGGCCAACATGCGCCCCACAAGTCCCTGGCAGTGCCCCTTGGCCTTCGGGGCAAGGAGGACATCGTCCAGTTAGACCTGCATGAGAAGGCCCATGGGCCTCACGGTCTGGTGGCTGGGACAACCGGTTCTGGTAAGTCGGAAATTCTCCAGTCCTATATCTTGAGCCTGGCTATCAACTTCCACCCGCACGATGTGGCTTTCTTGCTCATCGACTACAAGGGCGGTGGGATGGCCAACCTCTTCAAGGACCTGCCCCACCTCCTTGGTTCCATCACCAACCTAGATGCGACCCAGTCCATGCGGGCCCTGATCTCGATCAATGCGGAGCTTAAAAGAAGGCAACGGCTTTTCTCTCAGTATGATGTCAATCACATCAACCAGTACCAGAAGAAGTACAAGAATGGCGAGGCCGCAGAACCCATGCCCCATCTCTTCCTAATCTCGGATGAGTTTGCGGAGCTCAAAACCAATGAGCCTGAGTTTATGAAGGAGCTGGTGTCAACGGCTCGTATCGGACGCTCCTTAGGGATCCACCTGATCCTAGCGACCCAGAAACCGACGGGGGTGGTGGATGACCAGATCTGGTCCAACTCCCGCTTCAAGCTGGCTCTCAAGATGGCGGACCGTCAGGACTCTCAGGAGATGCTTAAGACGCCAGACGCGGCAGACATCACCCAGGCAGGGAGAGCCTATCTCCAGGTCGGCAATAATGAGATTTATGAACTCTTCCAGTCGGCCTATTCAGGGGCAGACTACCAGCCGGACAAGGACAAGCTCCACATCGAGGACCACACCATCTACGCCATCAATGACAATGGCCAGTACCAGATCTTGACTGAGGACCTGTCAGGCCTAGAGGAGGCCGACAGCATCCAGCAGATCCCGAGTGAGCTGGCCGTCATCGTGGATGAGATCAAGGCCATTACCGAGGCTCATGGCATCGCGCCCCTCCCCCGGCCGTGGCTGCCGCCATTAAAGGAGCGGGTGTATTTGGAGGAGTTGGGAATGGTAAAAAATGACTTAGAAACTTCTAGTCAAGAAATGGAAGCAACACTTGGTTTGGTTGATCTTCCAAGTCGCCAAACTCAAGAGACTATTACCCATAATTTTACTAAAGATGGTCATCTTGCTCTCTTTTCACAACCTGCTATGGGGAAATCCACATTCATCCAAACGATTGTGATGGATCTAGTAAGGAAGTATACCCCAGAACACGTCCAATTTTATCTGTTTGACTTTGCGACAAATGGTCTCTTGGCATTACGGGACTTGCCACATGTAGCTGATTATTTCTTATTGGAAGATGATGAGAAACTCACTAAGTTTATTCTACGAATTAAAAAGGAAATAGAGCACCGTAAGAAAGTCTTCAGTCGAAATGGTGTAGCTAGTTTAGAAATGTATCACCAAGTTAGTGATCTTAAGTTAGCACATTTGATGATTATGATTGACGGTTATGATGGTGTGAAGGAAGCGACGATGCATGAGGATCTGGAGCAGGTATTCCAAACGATTGCTCGTGAAGGAGAAAGTTTAGGTATTTCTATAGTAGTGACCGCGAGTCGGACTAGTGCATTGAAGGCCGCTCTGTATACTAACATCAAGCGACGAATGGCCTTTAAGATGACAGAAATAGCTGAGCCTAGCTTGATTGTTGGTAGAAGTCGTCATCATTTGGAGGATATCCCAGGACGAGGTTTAACTGTATACAAAGGTTCTCCAGAAATTTTTCAAGTTGCTCTTCCTGTGAGGGGAGAGACGGGTTATGATATAACAGCGTGTCTAAAAGATGAAGTAGCTAAAATTAATTTGAATTGGGAGGGACCTAAACCTTTACCAATTCCGATTGTACCTGAGCAACTTAGCTTTGAAGAATTTGAGGCTAAAGCTTCGGTTCAAAGAGCTTTGTCTATGAAGCGTCTCCCGTTAGGTTTAGATTTTCTAGATGTTGAAAGTGTATCGCTTCCTTTGAAGGATTTTAGGCATTTACTTTATACATCTGATAACGAAAAACATCATAAGGTTCTAAGTCACCATATGATACGAACGGTTCTTCAATTAGAACAAGATTATCGTATCATGCTTATTGATCCTGATGGAGTTTTTGAGGCCTATCAGCAGGCTGTCTTTACTTATATCAGTCAGCCTAAAACGCTTGAGACAATTACTCACCAGCTCATTCAATTATTGGATGCCCGAAAAGATGGAAAAGAAACTATTATCCCATTTATGATTGTAATACCAGATTTGGAACAATTTGAACGTAGTAGTGATGTGACTGGGGAGCAACTAGTACGACTATATCGTGAAGGTTGGCAGTTTGGTTTGAACTTTGTAGTTGGTGGAATACATGGCTATTTAAATAATAATTTATCTAGTAGTTTAGCAAAACAGTTGCGCAATCAGAATCAATATTACCTTATCGGGTTACGTATGACTGATCAGGGCTTAGTTGAAAAGAGTTACAATTCTAAGGAACCCTATTTACAACAAGATGAGGCATATCTATATCAGCGTAGTGGCAGCATAAAACTAAAGGTTAGCCGTCACAGATTACAGGAAGAGGAGGAATAAACAGATGACCATTCAAAGTATTGGTTCGATAGCCCGTTTAAACGCAAATGCCATTCAGAACGGAGCCAACAGTATCACAGCGATATCGGAAGCAACGAAAGATACATCAACAACTTTAGCCGGAAATAGTAGCGCCCATAGTGCAATCGTAAAAGAGTTTAGTTATGGAGGGCAGATAGCGACTAAGTTAGGTGAGTTTATCCAGCTTGTCCATAGTACCGCTTCTGAGTTTGAAGTTATGGACCAGGGATTGAGTCATCAGATTTCTAGTGGTCATCAAACTTCTCCAGGTGCTACTCCTGGCTATCAATCGGGGCTATTCCATGAAGGAGGCACCTACTAATGACTCATGCACGAACACGTGAGGACAACCTTAGGGAAGAACAAGAGTTGACAACATCTCTAGACGAGGTAGAACGTCAGCGAAAACGTCTTCAAGTTTTTGAGAATGAGGTATTGGCCTTTCGAAGTGGTAGTCTTTATCATCTGAATCAGATTGCAGATTATTCTTTATCGCAATCAGATCAGCTTCTTTTAGAAGATATCATAGCAGACACACAGAGTTTAAGTCAGCGATTGCAAGTAAAGATTGATAATCGTCTGGAGGTTTTACGAAAGAAAGCCTATCACCTTGAAGAACAAATTGACGGTCTTCGTCAGGAGCGTTTAGTGATGTCTCAAGTAGAAACAGAAACAAAAGTAGAACGAAAGGAGAACAAGCATGGTTAAGAGAATGTTTGTCATTCCTACTGTAAAGTTCATCTGAGCATTTGATTCCCCAAACCATATCTGTATTGGAAATATTGCCCTTAACAGCGCACCGAGCGCTATTGCAATTCCTAAACCTATACCTTTACTATCTCTTTTTTGAACAATCGATTCGTAATCAGCCTCTGAAACGATATACTCCTTCAGCGACTGATCAACCTTATAAATATTGCGATAAAAATTAGACGAGAAGCCAAAATTTCTCTGCACTAAATATTCTTCATCTTCATCAGTTAAAATGAGATACCAGCCTCGTACTGGTGTTTTACGATTAAAAGATAGATTGAATACTTGACCTACAATGGTTTCTTTATGTTTCATAATATTTCCTCAGTCTTCTAATCAAAAGGATTTGCGAAGTCCCACACATTGGAAATCATTTCTGTTGCATTATTCCAAGTATCAACAACTGCCCTTCCAACGTTATCTTCAAATTCTTTCAGCTCAGGCCATTGTTCTCTCGCCCAATCGTTAATCATTGATACTCCTACACCGAGAACAATAGTCGCGCCTATACCCAGGGTTACTGGTGCAGAAATAAGACCGACAGCAGTTAGACCAACTGAAGAAAGATATACTCCTCCAGAAACAACAGCAGTCGTTACACCTACCGTCAATTCTTTACCCCAAGCTTCCTCTGCAGTATCTCCTGATAACATATTGATACCAACACCGATAAGAGTTCCAGTTGAAAACGAGATGCCTTTACCAAGTGCCTTTGAACCAGACACAATCATAGTTTCAGCAGTTTCTGTTACTGCTCGGGTAGCACCAGGTGTTTTACCAAGAATTACTCCTGCAGTTAATTCTATAGAATACCTGTTTGTATAAATTTCCTCAGAGACAGCCTTTCCAAGCTCTCTTCCCATTCCTTCAATACTATCTTCTAAAAAATTACCCAACATTTCATTTCCAGTAGTTGTAATGATTGTGAAATTTTTTTCAATATCACCTTTGTTCAAATAGTTTTGAACTGCTAACTCTAATTCAACCGGATGAGAACTATTAGGATGGATCTTCCCATAAGCAATAATATAAACAATATCTTCTGTAACCAACTCTTGATTGTTTTGAGCTTTGGCCAACACCAACTGATAGTTCTGCTCAATATTATATACTTTTATAGCCTCTTCAACCTTCTTCTCAAGCTCCACCCCCGGATACAATTCCTGGTATCGCTGAATGGCTTCAATGTCCTCCTCGGTCAACGCCTCGCCTCGGCTGACCTTGTCCACGATCGCTTGATAGCTCTGTGTTATCCCTTCACTGCGAACCTGCCACTGACTTCCAATCGTCTTAGCCCAGCCCATATTGCTGGGTAAGCTAAAACTCCCACTGAAACCTGAGAAACTACCGGTTACTACCGCCAAGCCATCGTTAACAGCTCCCTCTAGAGCGGATATACTATTGAAAAGACTAGGTGAATACCCATCAAATGCTAATAATTTGTCCAGCTTCTCCTGCAGTTTGTTACGAGCTTGTACTTGACGATGATAGAGTTTCTGAAGATAGATAAGATCTGAATCCTCCATTGAGTCTTTGCTCAACTCCGATCTTATCAAACTTTGTGTCTGGGCTATGGAGGCATCGTAGGACTGGATTTGGGCTTCTAAAACCTCCGAATCTAAATCCTCGCTAGAAACACGACTGCGGTATTCCTCTGGCAAGCCCTTCGTTGCTCGACTAATCTCTTCAGACAAGAGAATACCACCTTGAAGCAGAGGCACTAATACCGAACCCGCAAATTGCTTGGCAGAGTCATAAGCTTTCCCCTTAAGATTGCCTTCCCCACTAAATGCCGCTAAAGCTGTCAAACTGGTATGATAGGCTGACACGCGACTAGAGGAAATGTCGGACATACTTGATCCTTGACTATCCGAGGCACCCTGAACCATTTTCATGATTATCGTAGTATTACTATCATTAATATTAGTAGCATTATATAGAAAACAGTCAATGAAGAGGATGAATTTTGGTTTGACATATATCGGGAAAGTAAAATCAAAGACTGCAATTAGAACTTTGCCCAACGGGAGGGAATTTTGGTAGTATGATGATTTTAGCTTATTTATTAGTTATTCTGTTTACGATTATCCCTTTTTTGGTCTTAAGTTATGTTGTGTCTTTTAGGCTTTTTATAATTGCCCCCATTTTATGGTTTAATTTTATCTTTTTCAGAGGTATTTTTAAAAAACCAGATCAGCAATCTATAGAGTTTGAAATCATTAAGGAGGAAGAATAATATGAAATTACTACCTTTAGGAAGCGTAGTTTATCTCAAGGAAGGAAGAATTCCATTAATGCTTGTCATGCGTCGTCCTGTAGTCAATCTATTGAATGGTACTTACTATTTTGACTATGCAGCGGTTGATCAAATTATAGGCTTGGAACCAGATAGAGCAGTATATTTTAACCATGAAGATATTAGTGAGATTGTTTTTGAAGGATATATTAGTGACAAAGAAAATCGTATTCAAGAAGCTATGCAGGAATGGATTATTAGCCATCCAGAGATCAAAAAAGGAAAGATTAGTCAAGAAAAAGTTTAGCAACTGTTAATCTTTCTAAGGAGGAAATGGAAGGTCTGGAGAAGACTGCTCCTGTTGCAATGAAAACGATTGATGCATTAGGTAAATTTGGTGCTATTGGAGCGGCACTATCAAAAAGTAAAGCTTACAGAGAATTTTTCAAGAAAGAGAATCCAAAATTAAATATCCTCGTCTTAGTGTTGAGGACATTGACTAAAGACTTAGTCATGTAAAAAAATTCTCTCGGAAAATCCAGATTTTGGGATCCCAGGTAGCATGAATTTTAACTATATGAATAGTACCATTGATACAGGAGAAAGCACCTACGCTGTATTCTTAGTTTCAAATAGAACAGAAGAAACATTAAATGATTCTTTTGAGTTTACAGTTAACTGGGACTATGATGGTAAAACAATTTATGAGAATGCACCTGTACTTTATAACCCAGAGGAATCAGGTGTTCTGACGCCAGATTCTGCTTCAATTATCTTTTTAGTGTTACCTGAAGATAAAGTAGAACTTGTCAATTCTATGATAGATAATAGCAAAATGAATCTTTCTGTTTCAAATTTTACTTATTTGGAGTAAGTCAATGGAAAAATTATTGATAGTTTATTGTGTATTAACAGCCTATAGCCTTATTAGTTTATTTACTTTCTTGTTTTTTTGGAGAAGGGAAGTAAAAATTCGAGATAAAAGTACTGAAAAAGTAAAAGGAACTGTTATTGGTTATTACATTTCAACTCGATTAAAGACACCAATTGTTGAGTACTTTGTAAACAATCGTAGATTTAAGCAGAGACTTCGCTATTATCCAATGGGAAAAAATATGGGAGAAGAGATTTTTAATCCCGAAACGGTGGAAGAGCACAAACAAAAAATTCTTGAACCAAGGTATGTGTACTATATAAATCCCGTCCCCTATCCGTTTAAGACTTTCTTTCCAATTGGTTCTGAAATGATGGTATATTACAATCCAAAGAATCCTAGATTGAGTTATGTTGAAAGATATGCAGGTTTGATAAATTACCATAGGAATGCACTGTTAGTAGTATTTATTCAATTAGTATCCTTAAAAGCTTGTCACTAACCCTTAGTTAATTAATTGTTTCAACAGTAGATGCGATGGACCGCTACTTGAATTCTATTGCTTCGGCTTTTCGTCAAACAGATGCGAAAATTGCGTCAGATATTGAGGGAGGACTTCAAACCTATCATACGAGCGATAAGGCTCTCCAAGCCAATCGAAAACAAGGTGACTTGGTGGAATAACAAAATTCCTATTATTCACAGTTACCATAATTTGAAACGGCTCTGCCGTTTCTTTTCATATCTCAAAATGTCTGAATGTTCAGAGCAGACAGAGCATTTCATGGTATAATAGGAACTATTACAGTCCCTTGGTAATAAGCTCTCTGCTTTGCAATTTTTCAAAAAACTTCACTGAAGACCCGACTTCGCTTGGGTGTTCAGTGCTCTTTGTGGAGGATACGCTGTCGAGCCTGTCTGAGAACATCCGGACCATCATTGACATCAAGGACCGCAATCAGGGAGTCCTGACCTTGGAGAAGGGGGAGTTGGTCGATAAGGTCTTTGTGCTCAATTTTAAAAAGAAATAGCAGAACTATTAGACAGATGCTGTAATTTCTGCTATACTCTTTATAGAGAGAAGGCGATGTCTTATTCAATACCTAGCGAGTTCGGGAAGGTGAAAGCCGAGCGATTGAAGGCAGCGATTGGCACTCTCTGACCATATTGATAAGACCAATCAAGTGATAAATTAGGGTGGAACCGCGTCTTGCACGCCCCTATGCGTTAAGCTAGGAGTGTGTGGGATGGGGTTCTTTGCTTTAGAAAGGAGAGCGATGGATTATCTCTATCTTGTTGATAGCCAGGAACAGTTGGCGGCTTATCAAGCCTTTGTGGCTAAGTACGATAAGACCATAGTCGATTACATTCAGTTTCTATCTGAGACCTATGCGGTTAGGGATCTGCCACAAGCAGTTCTTTGGGCGACTGCTCATGCGGCTAGCCATATTATCAGAGAGTGCCCTATCCCAGCCTATACCAATGCTGTTCGTCTCGTACTGACCCCAGACCGGCAGGTTTGGCGGGATTTATATCTGAAACAGTTAGACTGCTATGAGCCGTCGGAACTTCTCGACCACTTACGTCAGCACTATGAGCAAGTGTCAGATAACCATGTGCTACAGGTTTTGGGACATGAATTTGCCCATTGGTCAGACCGTTTTGCAGAAGATAAGGACTTTTATCGCTACATCTGGTTTGAAGAGGGCGTGGTCGAGTATATCAGTCGCCGCTATTTTCTCACACCAGAAGAATTTGCAGCTGAGAAATGGGCAAATCAGCAGTTAGTCAACCTCTTTGAGCAACATTATGGTTGGCACTCGCTGAATGACTTTGGTCAGGCAACTTATGAAGGGGATTACGCGAGCATTTTTTATGAGTATTGGCGCAGTTTTCTTCTGGTTGACCAGCTGATTGACCAGTTAGGGTCTGTTGAGGTCATTTTTGCCTATTGCCATGAGTGGTTGGAGACTGAGCCTGTTCAGACCTTTTTGGATTGGTTGATAAAAAAGGGTGTTTTGCCACAAGAGCCTTAACGGTTGACTGTCTAAGGCGGAAGAACATTGAGTAAAAAACTAATATTTTACAGAGGAAAGTAGGCTTTCTTCTTTTGGTTGTCTACCCTCTGTACTAGCTGTCGTCCCAAACTAATATTGCTTTAGGACTGACAGTATCGCAACAATGAGAATAACAGCATAAGGAGTAACTATGTCAAACAAACTCACTTTCCAGGAGATCATCCTGACCTTACAACAATTTTGGAATGAGCAGGGGTGTATGCTCATGCAGGCCTACGATACGGAAAAAGGGGCGGGGACCATGTCACCGTACACCTTCTTGCGTGCCATCGGCCCTGAGCCGTGGAATGCAGCTTATGTAGAGCCGTCTCGCCGTCCAGCGGATGGTCGCTATGGGGAAAACCCCAACCGTCTTTACCAGCACCACCAGTTTCAGGTGGTCATGAAACCATCGCCGAGCAATATCCAAGAGCTTTATTTGCAATCCTTGGAAAAATTGGGGATCAATCCTTTGGAGCATGACATTCGCTTTGTGGAGGACAACTGGGAAAATCCCTCAACAGGTTCTGCGGGTCTGGGCTGGGAAGTCTGGCTTGATGGCATGGAAATCACTCAATTCACCTACTTCCAGCAGGTGGGGGGGCTTGAGACAGGTCCTGTCACTGCTGAAGTCACTTACGGCTTGGAGCGCTTGGCGTCCTATATCCAAGAAGTCGAGTCGGTCTATGACATCGAGTGGGCACGTGGGGTCAAGTACGGTGAAATCTTCACCCAGCCAGAGTATGAGCATTCCAAATACAGTTTTGAAGTCAGTGACCAAGACCTGTTGCTCAGCAATTTTGACAAATTTGAAGCCGAAGCGAAACGCTGCCTAGATGAGCACCTGGTGCACCCGGCCTTTGACTATGTACTCAAGTGCTCGCATACCTTCAACCTTTTGGACGCGCGTGGGGCAGTATCGGTGACGGAGCGGGCAGGTTACATCGCTCGTATCCGAAACTTGGCGCGTGTGGTCGCCAAAACCTTTGTCGCAGAACGCAAACGCTTGGGCTATCCGCTTTTAGATGAGGCAACTCGTGCCAAACTCTTGGCGGACGAGGAATAGAGCGAGCGATAGCGAGCATCTTGGAATAGATTCGCCGTGGTGAAAGGACAGAGAGTGGGACAGAAATCGGTGATTCGTCAGAATTCGATTTCGTCGTCCCACCTCCGCACAGTTGAGTAGGGCTGTAAAAGCTTGGAATCAGCGTATTAGAGCCCACTCAACCACTGCGTCTTGCTTATTTAATGATAATAAAGTGGAGAGACCGAGACTTTGTACCACTCTCTGTCCGAGGGGATTTTGGAGACCTTAGGCTCCAAAATTAGCCACGAAACCAAAGGTTTACTGGCGTCCCCCACCACTTAAGAATCTATCAAAAAAGACATTTCAAAAAGAATTTTTGAGGTAAAACATGACAAAAACTGTATTGATTGAACTAGGCTTGGAGGAAATCCCTGCCTACATCGTAACGCCTGCTATGAATCAGCTACGTGATAAGGTGGCTCATTTCTTGACGGAGAACCGGTTGGCTTTTGAGACCATTGAATCCTTTTCAACGCCTCGTCGCTTGGCGGTTCGGATCCGTGGCTTGGCAGACCAGCAGACGGATTTGACCGAGGATTTCAAGGGTCCTGCTAAGAAAATCGCTTTGGACGCTGATGGCAACTTTACCAAGGCTGCTGAAGGCTTTGTCCGCGGTAAGGGCTTGACCACAGCTGACATTCGCTTTGAAGAGATGAAGGGCGAAGAGTATGTCTACGTGACTAAAAATGAAGCGGGTCAGCCTGCGGAAACCGTTTTGGTAGGCATTCCAGAAGTGCTCAAATCCCTGACCTTCCCAGTCAGCATGGCCTGGGGCTCAAACACCTTCAAGTACATCCGCCCTGTCCACACCTTGACGGTCTTGGTCGATGATGTGGCCTTGGACATGGATTTTCTTGACATCCCATCTGGTCGTATCAGTCGTGGACACCGCTTTTTGGGGAAAGAAACCGAGATTGCGACTGCTGACAGCTACGAAGCTGACCTGAGGGAGCAGTTTGTCATCGCAGACCCAGCAGAACGTCAAAGCATGATTGTCAGTCAAATCAGAGCCATCGAGGCAGCACAAGGGGTGGTTGTGGATATTGATGAGGAGCTCTTGAGCGAGGTCCTCAACCTAGTCGAGTACCCAACTGCCTTTATGGGCAGCTTTGACGCCAAGTATCTGGAGGTGCCAGAAGAAGTTTTGGTGACCTCCATGAAGAACCACCAGCGCTACTTTGTCGTGCGGGATAAGAGCGGCAAGCTCCTGCCGAATTTCATCTCTGTCCGCAACGGCAACGACCAGCACCTCGAAAATGTCATCAAGGGCAACGAAAAAGTCCTCGTGGCACGATTGGAAGACGGTGAATTTTTCTGGAAAGAGGACCAGAAATTAGCGATTGCGGACTTGGTGGCGAAGCTCACTAACGTCACCTTCCATGAAAAAATCGGTAGTCTTTCCGAGCACATGGCACGGACTAAGACCATTGCGCATTATTTGGCGGCAATGGCAGAGCTGTCTGACGAAGAGCGGGCAGACCTTGACCGTGCTGCCAGCATCTACAAGTTCGACCTCTTGACCGGCATGGTTGGTGAATTTGACGAGCTCCAAGGGATCATGGGGGAGAAATATGCTCTCTTGGCTGGAGAGACCGCTGGTGTGGCAGCAGCTATCCGTGAGCATTACCTGCCAAATTCTGCCGAAGGGGAGCTTCCTGAGACAAAAGTCGGTGCGGTCTTGGCACTTTCTGACAAGCTGGATACGCTCCTGTCCTTCTTCTCAGTGGGCTTGATTCCGTCTGGGTCAAACGACCCCTATGCCCTGCGTCGGGCAACCGCTGGTATCGTGCGGATTTTGGACAAGTTTGGCTGGACTGTTCCTTTGGACAAGTTGGTGGCAGAGCTGTATGCCCTCAATTTTGATAGCCTGACCTATGCCAACCAAGTGGATGTCATGAGCTTTATCGCTGCCCGTATCGAGAAGATGATGGACAGCAGCATTCCTAAGGATATTCGTGAAGCCGTTCTCTCTAACTCAACCTTTGTGGTCAAGGATCTTCTGGCTGCCAGCTCGGCTATTTTCCAAGCCGCTAAGACGGACGGCTACAAATCAGCTGTGGAAAGCTTGGCTCGGGTCTTTAACTTGGCGGAGAAAGCAGAAGCAGGTGTCAGCCTGTCAGCCGATCTCTTTGAAAACGAGGCGGAAAAAGCCTTGGCAGCGGCTGTCGAGGACTTGAGTTTGAGTGAGGACATGGCTGCGAACCTAGCCAAGCTCTTTGCCCTTAGCCCAGTTATTGACGCTTTCTTTGACAATACTATGGTTATGGCGGACGACATGGCGGTTCGCAACAATCGCTTGGCCCTACTCAAGACCTTGGCAGAGAAGGCAGGTCAAGTGGCGGTATTTAACAAGCTCAATACCAAGTAAGAATATAACGTATGATTGAGATTTTTTGCACTGACCTCACCATCACAGCGTTTCTGCTGTTTTAGGCTTTCTTTGTCTTGATTCTTGTCATTGTCGCAGCAGATGGACAGGCAGAGAATGAGCAGAAATACAAGGTCAGCCGCTTTAATCAGAAGAAGTAAGAGAACGTTAGAAAGGATTAGAACACGAGCTACAGACGGTGGTAAAATGATTGTTGAGAAAATTAGCCCTCAACGTTCCCTGGCCCCATTGATGTTAGGGCTCAGGCTAAAACAGTCTCCCAGATTGTTTTATTCCCTTTGTCTGTGACGCTCTTTGTATCATGATATGGAACAAGCAAAAATTGACCGAATCAATGAATTGGCTCGAAAGAAAAAAGCTGAAGGCTTGACGGAAAGCGAGTTGTCTGAGCAGGCAGCCCTGCGTGAGGAGTATATCGAAGGCTACCGACGCAGCGTGCGTGCTCATGTGGAGGGGATTAAGATTGTCGATGAAGCTGGCAATGATGTGACCCCAGAAAAACTTCGTCAAGTGCAGCGCGAGAAGGGCTTGCATGGCAGAAGTCTTGACGATCCAAATTCATAAGAGCTGACTGTTTATTTAAAAACAATACCAAAACAAAAGAGGCCCCTTGCGTTTCAATTCAAGGGGCCTTTAGCATTGACTAACAAATTAGTTTTGCTCACTTTTACTAGAAGATTGGGAGGTTGTTGGCTCAGTCTGATTGTCATCATCGCTCGTCTCTGAACTTGAAGAAGATTCAGTTGATTCCTCACTAGTGTATTCTTGAGTGGTTGTAGTATAGTTATGGGTAACTCTAGCGCCGTCTTTATAAACATGATTTCCTGAACGATAGAGACCATCAGGCATGGTCCAATCGGTTAAGCCACTACCCGTAGTTTCATAAAGGTAGAGCATCATGTTGCGGTAAACATCTGTAGCGACGTAAAGCCCCGAATCTAAAATCGGCGTCATACGGTTCTTGTAGCCTGTCCATACGGCCATAGCATACTGATTGGTAAATCCGACATAGTTTTCATCAGGTGTCACAATGCTAGAACTATAGATTGGATAGTTCTGAGCAAGTTCTTGGATTTCATCCTCTGTATAGTTAGATGTTCCTGTCTTACCAGCTTGGTAAAGTCCTCTGATAGTTGCATTGCTACCCGCACCGTAGTTTAAGACAGTCTTCATCATATCGATCATCATGTAAGCTGTAGTTTCTTTCATGGCTCGGGTCCCTTCGGGCTCGAAGACAATTTCAGAATCATCGCTGAAGACAATCTTGTTGACGTACTGAGGTTTGTAGTAAGTTCCACCATTGGCGATGGCCGCGTAGGCAGCAGCCATTTTTTCAGAGCTGGCCCCGTATTCTGGACTGGAAACATTGGTAGCAGATGAGATGGCGTTGGAATAAAACATCTCTGGGTAATTGATGCCTAGGCCGCTTAGGAATTCTTTGGCTTGGCTAAGCCCGACAGCATCGAGAGATTTGACAGCTGGCACATTTCGAGAATACATAATCGCAGCCTGCATGGTAATGTAGCCAAAGTAGCTTCTATCCCAGTTGTTAACAGGGGTTGTCGTCCCTGGGAAGTAGTAAGGACTGTCATTGATGACATCTGAAGTGGCATCATAAACACCGTACTCAATTGCTGGAGCGTAATCGGTGATGGGTTTCATGGTTGAACCCCAGTCACGATTGGTTTCAACGGCTTGGTTGGTCCCCAATGAAGTGGCTTCAGTTTGATGGCGGAAGCCAAGCTGAGCGATGACCTTACCGTTTGTGACGTCAACAACAGTCGATGCAACCTGCAGGTCATTGTCCGGATAGTTGACATAAGTATCTGAATGGTAGATTTCCCAAAGGTGTTTTTGGGCTTCTGTATCAACGTTAGTGTAGACTTTTAAGCCAGCGTCCATCAGATTATAGTCGGTTTTTTCTTTGACTTCTTCGATGACTTCCTTAATATAGTTGTCCATATATTGAGGATAGCTTGCAGTTGTCACCAATGGTTTCAGGCCGTCTTCAACAGGAGTTGCAATAGCAGTGTCGTAGGTAGCCTGATCAATATAGTCGTGCTTTAACATCTGACTGAGGACCAAGTCACGGCGGTATTTGGCTGCCTCAGGAGCTGCGTAAGGATCGTACTGGTTAGGAGCTTGTGGCATACCAGCTAGAAGTGCTAATTGCGGAATGCTAAGCTCATTTAAATTTTTGCCATAGTAAGCGTTAGCAGCTGTCTGCATACCATAATTACCGTTGGCCATGTAAACCTTGTTAACATAGTAGGTCAAGATTTCTTCTTTGGTATTTCGACGCTCCAACTGCAGAGCCAGCCAGGCTTCTTGGGCCTTACGTTTAATGGTTTGATCTGCTTTGGTGGTGGAAAAATAGGTGAGTTTGATGAACTGTTGCGTTAAGGTTGACCCCCCATGCCTGCTGGATGATGTCAGGTTATTCCAGACGGCACCTAGGATGCGGATAACATCAACTCCTCGGTGATTGTAGAAGCGATGATCTTCGATGGCTACAATGGCATTGGCTAAATCAACAGGGATATCGCCTGTTTCCACATTTGTTCTTTTTTCTGAGCCTAGATCAGCAATCAGATTATTGTTAGCGTCATAAATAAGACTTGAAGAAGTAGCGGTCAGAGATTCCTCTGTCAGCTTCGGCGCAGAGCTGACATAAAATATAAAGAGGAGTAGACCTAGTAAAAAGCCGAGAACGAATAAGCCAATCAAGCCGTTGAGAGCAAAAAGGAGTGCCTTCTTTAGCGGGTTATTCGTATTGGCTAATTGTCCCATGCGTCGCTGAAGACGCGTAAAATAGATAGTCGGTTTTTTCATGGTTTTAATCACCACCTAGTAGATTTTTTTCAACAACGGAGAGATAGTCGATAGCCGGGAGACCTTTTGCTTCAATCTGAAAGCCGTTCTCCCGAATGTAGGCTAAGGGCATGGACTTTCCTCCTTGATCGATTCGATAAAAGTCAATCAGAGGCCTGGCAGGTAACAAATAAGTTTCTTTGAGGCTGGAAAAATGTAACAAGACGAAGCATATCCCTGACTGGTTGAGCACTTGTTCCATGTGTTCGATCTGATGCTGGTGGAAATTTTTTAAGGGCATGGAACGTGTTTGCCTGGTTTCCTTGGCCTCAAAGTCGATGTAATGTCCTTTGAACACACCAGAATAATCGGTAGTTGATGCCTGTCTGAAATAGGCTTCAACGATTTTAGCCCGACTCCGTCTGGGATAGTCAACCTTGACAATCTGGACTGGCGTCGGTTTCTTATGGATAACAGCTCGCTGTCTCGAAAGGTAGTAACTATTGCTCTCGTTAATCAAAGTTTCAAAGTTCATCCCTCGATTAGCAAAGTTAACTTGTTCCTTTGATTGAGTTGCTGGTATGTTATTCCTAGGCCGGACAGTATGCGGATAGTTGACCATAATTCTCCTTCCTGATAAAATAACATCATCCTATTATAACACAAATTATAACATAAACTTGCTTAAAAAGGTTAAAAAGGGGCTGAGAGGATGAGATTACTAGTGACAGGCTACCAGAATATGGATCTGGGAGTTTTCAACGATAAGGATCCTAGACTTAAAGTCATCCGAAAAGCTATTGAAAAAGATCTACGGAGATTTCTAGAAAACGGGCTAGAATGGTTGATTTTTACAGGACAATTAGGCTTTGAATACTGGGTTATGGAAGCTGCCCTCCGTCTCAAATCGGATTACAATCTACAATTGGCCTGCATTTTTCCCTTTGAGACCCACGGGCAAAACTGGAATGAGCAAAATCAGGAAAAATTAGCACAGTTTAAGCAACTGGACTTTGTCAAAGTTGCTTTTCAACGGTATGAAAATCCAGGGCAATTCCGGGACTATCACCAATTTTTGATGGATCATACGGATGGGGCCTATGTCTTTTATGACAATGAGCATGAAACCAAGCTTAAGTACCTATTTGAAAAACTACAAAATCAAGAGAATTATGACTTAAATCTGGTCACTTTTGAATACCTCAATGAAGTAGCAGAAAACTTTTCGGATTTTGATAGATAATGCTTGCTTTTATAGGTTGAAATCAGCTATAATAGAAAGTAGCAGTAACAAATGGAGAGAGACATGGCAGGCATTAAGTATACAACCAAGGATATTTTTGAACAAGAGTTTAAGATAACGATGAGAGGCTACAGCAAGGAAGAGGTTGACGAGTTTCTTGACGATATCATGAAGGACTACGACACCTATGAAGCTAAGATTAAGGAGCTGAAGGCTGAGATTTCAAGACTCAAGGCTGAGCCAAAGAATGAGTCAGTGTCGGCTGTTTCGACCCCTATTGCTGAGCGTCCAGAGTTTGCGCGTGCAACCACCGCTACAAACTTTGACATTTTGAAGCGGATCAACCGCCTCGAAAAAGAAGTCTTTGGCAAGCAAATCATGGAAGAGTAAGATTTTGGATAGATGTGCAATTTTTGGATAATCGCACGAGGCGAGTGACTTCGTGAGGAAAGTCCATGCTAGCACTGGCTGTGATGCCAGTAGTGTTTGTGCTAGACGAAGACATAAGTCTAGGCACGTACAAAGTGCGTGACGGCAGTCGAAAGGGCTAAGTCGTAAGATAGGTCTGATTAGGCTTGAAAGTGCCACAGTGACGGAGTTTTTGCGGAAACGCAAAAAGTGGAACGCGGTAAACCCCTCAAGCTAGCAACCCAAACTTTGGTAGGGGCATGGGATGGCCAGAATCCGAATGGACTATCCTGACTGCATTAGCAGTAGACAGATGATTATACAGAGAAGCAAGAACCTAGTTGCTTCTTGGACAAAACATGGCTTATAGAAGATTGCATATAGGTCGAGGCTGGGGCGCTTGCCTCAACCTCGTTTTTTAATGAAAAAAGATGAAGACAGGAGGATGACTGGATGAAAAAAAGTTTTCGATTGATAGCTACATCAGGGGCTGGCCTAGAAGCTATAGTTGGGAAAGAATTGCGCCAGCTGGGCTATGATGTCCAGGTTGAAAACGGCAAGGTCCGTTTTGAAGGGAATGTTTCTGCTATCGTTGAAACCAACCTATGGTTGCGTTCGGCGGATCGGATCAAAATTATCGTAGGAGAATTCCCTGCAAGGACCTTTGAAGAGCTCTTTCAAGGCGTTTTCAATCTGGATTGGGAAAACTATCTGCCTCTGGGCGCGAAATTCCCTATATCAAAGGCCAAATGTGTCAAATCCAAACTCCATAACGAGCCTTCTGTCCAGGCGATTTCCAAAAAGGCTGTCGTTAAGAAATTGCAAAAGCATTACCATCGTCCAGAGGGGGTGCCCTTGCAGGAAGTGGGGGCAGAGTTTAAGATTGAGGTTTCTCTCTTAAAAGATCAGGCGACAGTAATGATTGATACGACAGGCGAGAGCCTTTTTAAGCGAGGCTACCGTGTGGAGAAGGGTGGCGCGCCTATCAAGGAAAATATGGCGGCCGCTATCTTGCAGTTGACCAACTGGTATCCTGACAAGCCCTTGGTTGATCCGACCTGTGGGTCAGGAACGTTTTGCATTGAGGCCGCTATGCTGGCCCGTCAAATGGCTCCAGGTTTGAACCGCAGCTTCGCTTTCGAGGCCTGGGCATGGGTGGATAAGGCTTTAGTAAGTCAAGCGAGAGCAGAAGCAAGAGCACAAATCAAGTCGGACTTGGTACTGGATATTTGGGGCTATGATATTGACGGTCGTATGATCGAAATCGCCAGGAAAAACGCCCAGGCAGCAGGTCTGGATGGTGTTGTTCAATTCAAACAGATGCGGCTGCAGGACTTCAAAACCGACAAGATTAACGGGGTGATTGTTTCCAATCCTCCTTATGGGGAGCGATTGCTTGATGACAAGGGAGTCGATATTTTGTATAATGAGATGGGACAAACCTTTGCTCCCTTAAAGACCTGGTCTAAGTTTATCCTAACTAGCGACGAGACTTTTGAGCAAAAGTACCAGCAAATCGCTGATAAGAAGCGAAAATTATACAATGGAACCTTGAAAGTTGATCTCTACCAGTTTTTTGGCCAGCGGATCAAGCGTAACCATAATGACGAATAGGAGTAAGAGCGATGTCAGACACTAAAGAACAAAACCCACTTGAACCTGAAGAACGCGTCCTAGACCTAGAACAGGCCAAGGAGATGACCGTTGAAGAAGCGGCAAAGACGCAAGAAGAAATTCAAGCAGGAATCACAGAGACGGATGGCCTTTTAGACCGCTATATCAAACAGCACCGAGATCAGATTGAAGAAGGTAAATTTGAGACCAAACAGTTGCGAAAGGCAGAAATGGCTGCTTTGGCTGTCGCTGCAGAGAAAAGAGCAGCTGATGCAGCGCGTTTAGCTGAACAACAGGCAGCGCAAGAAGTGGCCAGTGAAGCAGCCTTTCATGACTATGATGTCGAGGACGATCAGGCCGAATTCGAAGAGGAAAAAGCTGAAAAGCGCAAAAAAGTCATCGGCCTTGGACTAGCGGCTTTAGCCCTCCTTGGGATTGCAGGAACGGCTTATACACAAAGAGAGGCACTTGGAGGTTTGTTTGGAGGAAGTGCTCCATCAACATCAACGTCAACAACAGCCTCATCAACTCAGACAAGCACTTCTTCCTCTGAAAATCCTGGACTCAAGGCTTTTGAAGACCTCTATGCCAGCTTTTTCACGGATGAGAAACAAACCGCTCTGAAAAATGACAGTTTTGGACAATTGCAGAGCTTGGAGACGGCCTTATCCATCCTAGAAGGAACAGATGACTACGATGCAGCTAAGGCTAAGGTCGACAAGTTAAAGGCAGCGATAGCAGCAACCGAAGCGATCAATACACAGTTTGACAAACCCGTTTTGGTCAACGGTGAGATTGACACAACAGCCACTGCTAAGACAGAAGCAGACTTTAGTGCAGCCTCTACAGGCATTTCCAGCGTCGACGCTGCCTTAACAGCGGCAGCTAATTTCGGGCGCTCCCAACAGCAGGCTGGGACAGCCCAGGCGAGCCCTGCGCCATCTGACGCAGGTACAGCCTCTGCTCCAGTAGCTGAAGTTGTGGCACAGCCAGCCCCAGTTCCGTCCCCAGGTACTGCGACAACAGCTAGTTTAAACAATGGTGTCGTCCTTGATTACAATAAGCGCATCGTTTATGGCAGTGATCAGGTCAATCTTCAGCGTCACCTGAGCCGTGTGCCTTATAATGATGACGTGATTGCCGATGCTGCCAATGAAGCCTGGATTTTTACTCCTAATGTTTTGGAAAATATCATTGCGACCTCTAACCAGCGGGGTTACTTTGCAGGCAATGACTTTATCTTAGAAAAGGTCAATATCATCAATGGCCGAGGCTATTACAATATGTTTAGGACAGATGGGACCTATCTCTTCTCGATTAACGCTAAGACAGGTTACTTTGTCGGAAATGGTGCCGGTTATGCGGATGCCTTGGACTTTTAGGAAATATCCTAATAGACCAAGTAAGTTTCAGTAGCCAACTTGATTTAAAAGCGTTTGAAAACCTTGGCTAACGAAGAGTTATAAAGGGACTTCGTTCTGAATGTACAGGGCGAAGTCTTTTTAGCTATGCTTATTGCCCTCTTGCTTCTTAGCCTTGTACTAGTCATCGTAGTCGTAAACATGATGATTATTCTGGAAGAAGGCCAAGGCTCTTATCCAGCGTTGGACGCTTTTTTCTCCATAGCAACTTGGTCATAAAAAATGGCCTATCTGATTTTAAGAAGAGATGGCTTTTTAACTATAAATCCGCTTCTATAGATGCCACTGTAAGAACTGACGGGCTTTTCTCCTTGCCTTGATCAACTGAATTCTAGGAGAAGTCCGCCTTAGTCAAAACCTATCGACTGTATAGGTTTTATATAATGGCATCTGGGGCGGACTTATGATAAGATAGGACTATCATTTTTGATAAGGAGACATTACATGACATTGAAAAAGATTCTGGGAGTAACCAGTTTGACTCTTGCGGCTTCTCTCTTGGTGGCGTGCGGTTCTAATTCTTCTAAGGATGCTTCTAGCGATTCTAGCGCTTCAAACGAGGCTAAGACGGAAAAGACAAAGGTTTACTTGGCAACCAATGCTTCTCCAAAACCGTTCAATTACGAGGACGAAAATGGCGAGTTGACGGGTTATGAGTTTGAAGTAGTGAAAGCTGTCTTTGAAGGTTTGGACCAGTACGAATTGGAATACGAAGTCACAGAGTGGTCTTCCATCTTTGCCGGCCTTGATTCAGATCGCTACCAATTGGCCATCAACAACATTTCTTACACAGATGAGCGTGCAGAAAAGTACCTTTACTCTGTCCCAACTGCTAGCAATCCGCTGTCTATGATTGTACCTAAGAACAGTGACATCTCTGGCTTAGATGACATTGCTGGTAAGTCAACAGAAGTTGTTCAAGGAACGACGACGGCTACTCAGTTGGAAAAATATAACGAAGAAAACCCTGATAATCCAACAGTCATTAACTACACTAAAGATTCTATCCAAGCGATCTTGAACCGCTTGAACGATGAACAGCATGATTACAAGTTGTTTGAAGGGATTGTTGCTCAGACTATCGCTGACGATCAAGGCTTGGACAACCTCAAAGTTATTGACATTCCAGCGGATAAGCGCCCATTAATCTATATCATCTTTGCAGCTGGTCAAGAAGATCTTCGTGAGGCTGTTAATGCTCGCTTGAAGGAATTGGAAGCAGATGGTACCTTGGCTAAGTTGTCAGAGAAATTCTTGGGCGGCAACTTCGTACCAGCAGCAGACGAATTGGTAGCCCCTAACTAATTAGGGTATAGCTGAAACCTATAACTAATACTACGTAAAAAGTATTTGTCAAGTTCTAAGAAATATGGCAAACTAATAACGTAGTATTTTTCGTTTCAACACCAAAGAAAAAAGATTATAAGGAGATTTAAAAATGAAATTATCTAAAGTATTGAACTTAGCTGGATTGGCTCTAGCTTCTACACTTGTTTTGGCGGCTTGTGCACCAGCTTCTGACCCTAAGAGCACCAGTTCAGATGATGACGCTGCTAAGCTTGTCAAGGTTGGTGTGATGACCATGACCGAATCTGACGAAGCGCGCTGGGAAGCGATTGAAGAGCAGGTTGAGGCTAATGGTGTCGATATTGATATCGAGTTTACGCAGTTTACAGATTACTCTCAGCCTAACCAAGGCGTTGCAGATGGTGAATTAGACATCAATGCCTTCCAACACCACAGCTTCCTCAACAACTGGAATGCTGAAAACAAGGCTGACCTGGTAGCGATTTTGGATACCTACTTGAGCCCGATTCGTCTTTATTCAGGAACCAAGGACGGCAAGAACAAGTACACTTCTGTAGATCAAATTCCTGAAAACGGAACGATTGCTATTCCAAACGATCCGACCAATGGTAGCCGTGCCCTCTATGTTCTCCAATCAGCTGGCTTGATTGAATTGGGTGTTTCTGGTGATACCTTTGCGACTGTAGCCGATATCAAGTCTAATCCTAAGAACTTGAAGATTTCTGAGTTGGATGCTAGTCAAACACCGTCATCTCTTCCAGATGTAGACGCTGCTATCGTCAACAACTCTTACGCTGTGCCAGCCAACTTGGATTATAAGAACCCGCTCTTTGTTGAGAAAAAAGATGAAAACTCAGCTCAGTGGATCAATATTATCGCAGCGCCTAAGAACTGGAAAGAAAAGGCTAACGCCGATGCTGTTCAAGCCATCTTGGATGCTTACCACACAGATGCTGTTAAAAAAGCAATTGAAGAAACATCAGACGGTTTGGACTTACCAGTTTGGTAAGACACAAAAACATGGAAAAGGGGTCGGGCTGCGTGTCTGGCTCTTTTTCATCAGTTTAGGTTAGGTAAAAACCAGTTATTAACTGAGTAGCAACTTGTTAAGGAAGTTATTGGACTCTAGTGAAAATCGAACTGTAGTTAGTTGAAGGAGCACATTTCAGCTCTTACAAAGAAATCGGCAGTCAGTCATTGCTCACAGTTGGTAAACCTAAGGATCTGTGAAAGAATCGGTAAGTATTCCAGGGAGGAAAGATCATGTCACGAGAAGAAGCATTGTTAGAACGTTTTAAGGCAGATGCTATCAGCCAAAGGTATTTTGAAGTCTTGGGAGAGTTGATTGCCAAGAAGTCTATTTTTGCGCAGAAGATTGGACTGAGTGAGGTGGCCCATTATCTGAAGGAGGTGTTTGAGGCAGCTGGTGCGGATGTTGTCTTGGATGAGAGTTATGCAGTTCCCTTTGTTTTGGCACGGTTTGCTTCTAGTAGGCCAAACGCCAAGACCATTATTTTTTACAACCACTACGACACGGTGCCTGCTGATGATGACCAGCCCTGGACCAGTGATCCTTTTACCTTGGCGGTTAGAGATGGCTTTGCCTACGGACGTGGCGTGGATGACGACAAGGGCCATATTACGGCTCGGCTTTCTGCAGTGGTCCGTTATTTGGACCAACATGGGGATTTGCCGGTCAATATCATCTTCATCATGGAAGGGGCTGAGGAGTCTGCTTCCGTTGATCTGGACAAGTACTTGGCCAAGTATCGGGAAATATTAGCTGGTGCAGACCTTTTGGTCTGGGAGCAGGGTATCCGAAATGACCAAGGGCAGTTAGAATTTTCAGGGGGCAACAAGGGTATTGTCACCTTCAATCTATCTGTAGATTCTGCAGCGGTGGATATTCATTCTTCCTTTGGTGGTGTCATTGAATCGGCGAGCTGGTACCTGGTGCAGGCCTTGACCAGTTTGAGGAGTCCTTGGGGGGAAATCTTGGTAGATGGCCTGGCGGATTCAGCTCTTGAGCCGACTGAGCGTGAACTGGCCTTGGTAGAAACCTATGCCCAACGCAGCCCAGAAGGGGTGACCGCGGTCTATGGCCTGACTTTGCCACTGTTGAAGGCTGACCGCAGGGCTTTCTTGAAGCAACTCTTCTTTGAGCCTTCGATCAATATCCAGGGCTTGGAAACGGGCTATCAGGGACAAGGGGTTAAGACTATCCTGCCGTCCAAGGCCTCTGCTAAGATGGAGGTTCGTCTAGTACCGGGATTGACACCAGACGGTGTTTTAGATACAATTAAACAGCACTTGTCTCGCAGTGGGTTTCATCAAGTAGTGGTGGAGAAGACCCTAGGAGAGATGAGTTATCGCAGTGATATGTCTGCGCCAGCCATTCAGCAACTGATAGATGTTGCTAGGGCTTATGAACCTGATGGGGTAGCTGTTTTGCCGACCTCTCCAGGAACTGGCCCGATGCACACCGTTTTTGAAGCTTTAGGGGTTCCGATTGCTGGATTTGGGTTGGGACATGAAAAAAGCAGAGACCACGGAGGCGATGAAAATATTCGCTTATCGGATTACTATAGCCACATTGAATTGATAGAAAGAGTGATTGCAAGTTATGAGTAAGCTAATGATAGCCTTAGACAAAATTGATGTGACCTTTCAGCAGAAGAAACGCCAGATTGAAGCGGTCAAGGACGTGACTATCCATATTGACCAAGGTGATATCTATGGGATTGTCGGCTATTCAGGTGCGGGAAAGTCGACCTTAGTAAGGGTCATCAATCTCTTGCAGGTACCATCTGCAGGTAAGATTACCGTAGACGGGGATGTCTTATACGATCAAAAAGAAGTTTTAAAACCGGCAGAGCTTCGTGCCAAACGCCGGGAAATCGGGATGATTTTCCAGCATTTTAACCTCATGGCCCAGTCAACCGCTGCTGAAAATGTCGCTTTTGCCCTCAAGCATTCTGGCTTGAGCAAGGAAGAAAAGGCGGCTAAGGTAGCTCGGTTGCTGGACTTGGTGGGGCTCTCTGATCGTGCGGACAATTATCCGGCTCAATTATCTGGTGGGCAAAAACAGCGGGTGGCGATTGCTAGGGCTTTAGCCAACGATCCTAAGATCTTGATTTCGGATGAGTCAACTTCTGCCCTTGACCCTAAAACAACCAAGCAAATCTTAGCCCTTTTAAAAGAGCTTAATGAGAAATTGGGACTTACCATCGTTTTGATTACCCATGAGATGCAGATTGTCAAAGATATTGCCAATCGCGTAGCAGTTATGCAAAATGGCCGCCTGATTGAAGAGGGGTCTGTCTTGGATATCTTTTCAAATCCCAAGGAACCTCTGACCCAAGATTTCATCAAGACGGCTACAGGAATCGATGAAGCTTTAGCCAAGATTGAGCGGCAGGATGTCGTTCAAAACCTTCCTCAGGGAAGCCAACTGGTCTTGCTCAAGTATGCTGGGGCGACAACGGATGAGCCTATTTTGAATGAGATCCATGAGCGCTTCAATGTGAAGGCCAATATTTTGTTTGCTACTATTGAAATGTTGGCAGATACCCCTGTAGGAGAGATGATTGTGATCTTATCAGGGACAGACGAGAGTGTCTACCAAGCGACTCAAGCGCTTAAGCTTGCCAGTGTAGGCGTAACAATTTTAAAGGAGGGACTTAGCTGATGATGGCCTGGTTACAAGAAAATATGCCCAATGTGATTAAGATGGGCTGGGATGGTCAAGCGGGCTGGGGGACTGCCATTTATGCTACGCTTTATATGACCGTGATTTCCTTTATCATTGGAGGAATCATGGGGCTCTTGGGAGGCCTCTTCCTAGTATTGACAGGGCCAAGAGGGGTTATTTCTAATAAGTGGGTTTTCCAGGTTTTGGACAAGGTGGTCTCAGTCTTTCGTGCCATTCCATTTATCATTTTGCTAGCCTTGATTTCGCCTGTGACACGGGCGATCGTTGGAACCCGTTTGGGGGCGACGGCAGCGATTGTGCCTTTGTCCTTAGCGGTCTTTCCATTCTTTGCCCGTCAGGTCCAGGTCGTCTTGGCGGAACTGGATGGTGGTGTCATTGAAGCTGCGCAAGCCAGCGGTGCCAACCTTTGGGATATTATTTTAGTTTATTTGAGGGAAGGCTTGCCTGACTTGATTCGGGTGTCAACGGTGACCTTGATTTCCCTAGTTGGTGAGACAGCCATGGCTGGAGCTATTGGAGCAGGAGGTCTAGGGACGGTAGCAGTGGCTTACGGTTTTAACCTCAGCCGGGAGGATGTGACTTTAGTAGCGACCATCTTGATTTTACTCCTCATCTTCACCATTCAATTTATCGGGGACTTCCTGACTCGTAAGATCAGCCATCGCTAGTAGCATCGTATCATAGGAGATGAAGTATAAAAAGACTTGAAATCACTGAGGCTTAACAGTGACTTCAAGTCTTTTGCATTTTGACAGGGAGTTCTTGCATTGCAAGGAAATCAATTCTGCCCATCGATCTAGTTTCTACTGAGCGGATGTCTTTTCTGTTAAACCAGGTAAATTGACCTTGTAGCGGATGACCAGAAGACGGATGATGAGGCAGATAACAAAGAGTGTCAGATAAACAGGGATGGCAGGGAGCTTTGCATTGACCACAAGGAGGTGGTAACTAAGGCCTGCTCCAAAAGCCAAGACGGCATAGACATCTGCCTTTAAAACGACTGGGACTTCATTGACCAGAAGGTCTCGGATAATCCCTCCCCCAACACCGGTCAGGGTGGCAAGAATGCCAGAAGCCATGGGATTAAGACCGATTTCGACACCCTTGGTCGCCCCGATAAGGGCAAAGATAACGAGACCAATCGCATCAAAAGCCAGGTTAGTCAAGGTTAAAAGTGAATGGAGGCGAATGCTCCGAGGTTTCTCTGCCATGTCCCGAATCACAAAGACATACATCAAGAGAGAAACGATGATGGACAGGTAAATCGGAGTCGGGTCCAGGAGAGCAGCAGGAATTTCTGAGAGCATCATATCGCGAATCATCCCACCGCCACAGGCCGTGATAATGGCCAAAAGGGTGAAGCCGAAGATGTCCAGATGGTACTTGAAGCCCTTGGCAGTACCAGACACCGCAAAGGCAATGGTGCCCAAATAGTTGCAGAGCATCAGAAAGAAATCAAACGTCATTGATCACACCTCAGTTGTAGGAAAGTTGGCTATTCTTCATCAGTTAATAGTCTCCTTAAATTATAACAGAAAATTAAGAAAGCACTAGCCGAAAAACACATGAAAACTTTGTGAAAATAAATTGTAAAAATCAGAAGTAGGTGAAAAAAATCACATCAAAAACATCTTAAGAGCACATAAAAGAGCAGGATCGCCAAGTTTGTAGAAAATGGTTCAATTACTTGAACTTTGTGAAGAAAAACAATAGAATAGAAAGGTATAAGAAATATCCTTGGAGGAAAAAATGACAACTATTTCTAAAGAAAAACACTTAGACATGTTTCTCAAAATGCAACGTATCCGCGATGTTGACTTGACGCTCAACAAATTGGTACGTCGTAACTTTGTACAAGGGATGACTCACTTCTCAGTTGGTGAAGAAGCTGCAGCCGTTGGTGCTATGGCGGAATTGACTTACGATGATATCATCTTCTCAACTCACCGTGGTCACGGTCACTGTATCGCTAAGGATATGGACCTTAATAAGATGATGGCTGAGTTGGCTGGTAAGGCGACTGGGGTTTCTAAAGGTCGTGGTGGCTCAATGCACTTGGCAGACATCGAAAAAGGAAACTATGGTACCAATGGTATTGTTGGTGGTGGCTTTGCTCTTGCGACAGGTGCTGCTCTTACTCAGCAATATACTGGGACAAAAAATGTTGTTATTGCTTTCTCGGGTGACGGTGCGACTAACGAAGGCTCCTTCCACGAGTCTGTTAACATGGCAGCGACTTGGAAATTGCCAGTTATCTTCTTTATTACGAACAACCGCTACGGTATCTCTATGGATATTTCTAAAGCGACTAACACACCGTACCTTTACACGCGTGCAGAAGCTTATGGTATTCCAGGTCACTACGTAGAAGATGGGAACGATGTCCTTGCGGTTTATGAAAAAATGAAGGAAATCGTTGAGTACGTTCGTGCTGGAAACGGTCCTGCCATCATCGAAGTGCAATCTTACCGTTGGTTTGGCCACTCAACTGCGGATGCGGGTGTTTACCGTACCAAGGAAGAAGTTGATGAGTGGAAATTGAAAGATCCGATCAAGAAATACCGCGAGTACTTGACCAGCAATAAGATCGCAACTGATGAAGAATTGGATGCAATTGTCGCTCAAGTGAAAAAAGAAGTTGAAGATGCTGTTGAATTTGCTCAAAGCAGTCCAGATCCAGACTTGTCTGTCGCTTTTGAAGACGTTTGGGTATAAGCAAAAACAAGGCGACTAGTAGTAACTTGTGGTTGCTTGGTTATTGAGCGCCTACGGGCAAATAAAAACATTAAAAATCTTTGAGGAGACTAAAAACAAATGACTGAAACAAAAGTAATGGCCTTGCGTGAAGCGATTAACTTGGCCATGTCAGAAGAAATGCGTAAAGACGATAAAATCTTCTTGATGGGTGAAGACGTTGGGATCTACGGTGGTGACTTTGGTACCTCTGTTGGCATGTTGGCTGAATTCGGTGAGAAGCGTGTCAAAGATACACCTATTTCAGAAGCTGCTATTGCGGGTGCTGCTGTCGGTGCAGCGATCACAGGCCTTCGTCCGATTGTTGACTTGACCTTCATGGACTTTATCACGATTGCCATGGATGCGATCGTTAACAACGGTGCCAAGAACAACTACATGTTTGGTGGCGGTATCAAGACTCCTGTTACCTTCCGTGTGGCTTCTGGTTCTGGTATCGGTTCTGCTGCCCAGCACTCACAAGCCTTGGAAGCATGGTTGACTCATATTCCAGGGATTAAGGTTGTTTCTCCGGGTAACGCTAACGAAGCAAAAGGCTTACTTAAGTCTTCTATTTTGGATGATAACATCGTGCTCTTCATTGAACCAAAAGCGCAATACGGTAAAAAAGAAGAAGTTACCCTGGATCCAGACTTCTACATTCCACTTGGGAAGGGTGACATCAAGCGTGAGGGGACTGATGTCACAATTGTATCTTACGGTCGTATGCTTGAGCGTGCGCTCCAAGCGGCAGATGAGTTGGCAGAAGAAGGAATCAGTGTAGAAGTGGTTGACCCACGTACCTTGATTCCACTTGATAAAGATCTGATTATCAACTCTGTTAAGAAGACTGGTCGTTTGGTCTTGGTGAACGATGCTTACAAAACAGGTGGTTTCATCGGTGAAATCGCTGCAATGGTTTCAGAAAGCGAAGCCTTTGATTACTTGGATGCACCGATTGTGCGTGTGGCTAGCGAAGACGTGCCTGTACCGTACGCAGCTATTCTTGAAAATGCAATCTTGCCAAACGTTGAAAAAATTAAGGCGGCCGTTAAAAAGACGGTTAATAAAGGTTAAGCAAATGAAAGCTATTACTGGTCCGTGCTTGCATGACCAGTATGGTTTTGTTTGATGGAAAAGTTTTGCAAAAAACAAGACTAGGAAAGGAAAACTCATGGCTATTGAAATTATTATGCCAAAACTCGGTGTGGACATGCAGGAAGGTGAAATCATCGAGTGGAAAAAGCAAGAAGGCGATATGGTCAATGAAGGCGATATCCTTCTTGAAATCATGTCTGACAAGACCAATATGGAACTTGAGGCAGAAGACTCAGGGATCCTGATTAAGATTGTGCGTGGGGATGGCGAGACAGTTCCTGTAACGGAAGTTATCGGCTATCTGGGAGCAGAAGGCGAGACCGTTGAAACAGTTAACCAAGTGGTTGCAGCTCCGTCACCATCCATCAGCGATGCGCCTGTAACAGCAACTGAGGAATCTGAAGCACCAGCTGTTGCAGCTCCTGCACCAGCGGCTGTGAAACGCCCTGCTGGTGAAAAAGTTCGCGCGACACCTGCTGCTCGTAAATTAGCACGTGATTTGGGTATCGACCTTGACCTCGTTCCTGGTACAGGAGCAAATGGTCGGGTCCACAAAGATGACGTTGAAAACTTCAAGGGTGCTGCACCTAAGGCAACACCGCTTGCAGCTAAGATTGCAGCAGATAAGGGTGTTGATTTGGCGACGATTACAGGAACAGGCCCAAGCGGTAAAATTACTAAAGAAGATGTCTTGGCAGCAGTAGCGCCAGCTCCTGCGAAAGCAGCAGAAACATCAGCGCCTGCTAAGGAAGAAAAACCAGCCAAGGAATTGCCAGAAGGCGTTGAAGTCATCAAGATGTCTGCGATGCGTAAGGCGATTTCAAAAGGTATGGTTAACTCTTACCTGACAGCACCAACCTTTACGCTTAACTACGACATCGATATGAGCAACCTCATGGCGCTTCGTAAGCAAGTCCTTGAGCCAATCATGAACAAGACAGGTCTCAAAGTGACCTTTACCGACTTGATTGGTCTGGCGGTCGTGCGTACCCTCATGAAACCAGAACACGAGTACCTCAATGCCTCTCTCATCAACAATGCTGAAGAGATTGAACTCCACCGCTTCGTCAACCTCGGTATCGCTGTTGGTCTGGACGCTGGTCTAGTCGTACCAGTGGTTCACGGTGCAGACAAGATGAGCCTGTCTGACTTTGTGGTAGCGTCTAAGGATGTCATCAAGAAAGCCCAATCTGGCAAGCTCAAGTCTAACGAAATGTCAGGCTCAACCTTCTCCATCACCAACTTGGGGATGTTTGGAACGAAATCCTTCAACCCAATCATCAACCAGCCAAACTCAGCGATTCTGGGTGTGGCAGCAACAGTACAAACCCCAGTTGTCGTGGATGGTGAAGTGAAAATCCGCCCAATCATGGGACTGTGCTTGACCATCGACCACCGTATCGTAGATGGTATGAACGGTGCCAAGTTCATGGTGGACCTCAAGCACTTGCTTGAGAACCCATTGGAGTTGTTGATTTAAATCAATAGTTTCTGAATAAATGCTATAAACTCAAGGAAGGCGTTAAGATGGATAAGATACCGATTCATATCGCGCTCTGTTTGGATGAAAAACTAGTTGAATATGTAGGGACGCTGATTTACTCTATTAGCAAACACCATACTTCACATATCCTGTTAGTGCATATTGTGCATCAAGGGTTAGAAGAAGAAAATCTTATCTATCTTGCACACCTAGAAAAACTTTTTCCTAATGTTTCCGTAAGGCTCTACCAACTTTCCGATGAATTATTCAGTGAGATAATAGTTGAAAATTATTTTTTACCTAAAGCATCTTACTTGCGATTGCTTTTACCAGAAGTGTTGCTGGATGTTGAGAAAGTACTTTATTTGGACATAGATACCTTAATTTGTGGGGATTTATTACCACTTTATGAGGCCGATTTGAGAGGTTCTTGCATAGGTGCTGTGCCTCAGGTGGCAAAAGTGACAAGTGTCAATCCTTATCCAGAATCAATCGGTTTGTCATCAGATCGCTATTTCAATTCTGGAGTGCTTTTGCTGGAACTGGCTGTCATGCGTGAAAGAAGGCTTGTCGATAAAATGCTAGTAACACTTATCGATAAGGGGTCTAACTTGTCGTTTGGAGATCAAGACATCTTGAATATTGTTTTGCAAGATGAGGTTTGCTTATTCTCTACACAGTATAACTATACCTACTTTTGCATGAGAGATGAAGAGGATGGGGATAACATTTTAGATGCTGTCATCTTGCACTACAATACCTTTGCTAAGCCTTGGCACTATCTCGTAACCTTGAGTGATAGGATTCTACGATATCATTATATTTACAAGCATTATCAAACAGAATTTCAGAATCTTTTATTGAAAAATCGTCCTGAAATGAGTTGATCATAAGAATAGTATTAAATCATAATAAAAGGAGAAAATCATGGCAGTAGAAGTCATTATGCCAAAACTCGGTGTTGACATGCAAGAAGGTGAAATCATCGAGTGGAAAAAACAAGTCGGTGATGTGGTGAATGAAGGAGATATCCTACTTGAAATCATGTCTGACAAGACCAATATGGAATTGGAAGCAGAAGATTCAGGTGTTCTCTTGAAAATCGTTCGTGGCAATGGTGAAGTGGTGCCTGTTACAGAAGTTATTGCCTATATCGGCGCTGAAGGTGAAGTGGTCGAAGAAGCATCCGCTCCAGCCGCAGCTGACGTAGCTAAGGCAGAAGCAGATCTCAAGGCAGCAGGTCTGGAAGTACCAGCGGCTCCTGCTCAAGCAGCACAAGCACCAAAAGCAGAATTGGCAGCTGACGAGTATGACATCATCGTAGTTGGTGGTGGTCCTGCTGGTTACTATGCGGCTATCCGTGGTGCCCAACTCGGTGGCAAAATCGCCATCGTTGAGAAATCTGAGTTCGGTGGTACCTGCTTGAACGTGGGCTGTATCCCAACCAAGACTTACCTTAAGAACGCTGAAATCCTCGACGGATTGAAAATCGCAGCTGGTCGTGGGATCAACTTGGCCTCAACCAATTACACCATTGACATGGATAAAACCGTTGACTTCAAGAACAGCGTTGTTAAAACCCTCACTGGTGGTGTTCAAGGTCTCTTGAAAGCCAACAAGGTCACCATCTTCAATGGTCTTGGTCAAGTGAACCCTGATAAGACCGTAACCATCGGTTCAGAAACCATCAAAGGTCGCTCTATCATCTTAGCGACAGGTTCAAAAGTGTCTCGCATCAACATCCCAGGTATCGACTCTAAGCTTGTCTTGACTTCTGATGACATCCTTGACCTGCGTGAAATGCCAAAATCACTCGCTGTAATGGGCGGTGGCGTTGTCGGTGTTGAGCTTGGTCTGGTATGGGCATCTTACGGTGTCGAAGTGACCGTTATCGAGATGGCTGACCGTATCATTCCAGGTATGGACCGTGAAATCTCTCTTGAGCTTCAAAAAGTCCTTTCTAAGAAAGGCATGAAGTTCTTGACATCTGTCGGTGTCTCTGAAATTGTTGAAGCCAACAACCAGTTGACCATCAAACTCAACAATGGTGAAGAAGTCGTCGCTGAAAAAGCCCTTCTCTCTATCGGACGTGTGCCACAGATGGCTGGACTTGAAAACCTCAACCTTGAAATGGACCGCGGTCGTATCAAGGTCAATGCCTACCAAGAAACCTCTATCCCAGGTATCTACGCTCCTGGTGATGTCAACGGTACCAAGATGTTGGCTCACGCGGCTTACCGCATGGGTGAAGTGGCTGCTGAAAACGCTATGCAAGGCAACCACCACAAAGCAAAACTGGACTTCACACCAGCAGCTGTTTACACACACCCAGAAATCGCCATGGTTGGTTTGACCGAAGAGCAAGCCATCGAGAAATATGGCAAAGACAACATCCTCATCGGTCGCAACAGCTTTACTGGTAACGGTCGTGCCATCGCCTCTAGCGAAGCTCACGGCTTTGTTAAGGTTATTGCAGAGAAGAAATACCATGAAATCCTTGGTGTTCATATCATCGGTCCAATCGCTGCGGACATGATCAACGAAGCTGCGACCATCATGGAAGCTGAATTGACAGTGGATGATGTTGCTGCATCCATCCATGGACATCCAACCTTCTCTGAAGTCATGTACGAAGCCTTCCTTGATGTGCTTGGTGTAGCCATCCACAACCCACCAAAACGCAAGTAAGCTTAAACGATAAAATCATCTAGACCTAGGTCTGGGTGATTTTTGACTTATAGATAACAATCTACCAGTCAACACTAGATTTTAAGGAAAAACTGTGCTAAGCTTATCTTGGAAGAGGGGAAGGAGAGTCAGATGGCTTGTATATTTTGTGCATTAGATGAAGAAGCGAAGGTGATCCAGTCCAAACACTTCTTTGCCGTCTGGGATATTGATCCCATTCAGCAGGGGCATCTCTTGGTTATCGCGAAGGAGCACCGGATGGCTTTGGCTGAATTATCGGTAGAAGAAGGAATGGATCTGTTGGCCTTTCAGAAGGAACTTATTGGCCAGTTTGAGTTAGAAAAGGGCGTACTTGGAGTGACCTTGGCCACTAATAATGGGGCGTTGATGGATAGTGGTACGCATTTTCATAGTCACTTGATTCCAAGATATGATCACGATGGTTTTTGGGAGCAGCTTCAGCTGGAGGCAGTTGCTTTTGACAAGGCAGGATTTGTAAAGCGTTTAAAACAGTCTTCTGAAGCCCAAAAATGAGGCTAATTTTTCCATAATAGCCAGAGATTTGGTATAATGAACATAGCGCTTTCAGCGAATTAAATTTTTAGGAGCCCACCATGAAATACATTGTTAATAACTCTAATGACCCAGCCTATAACATTGCCTTGGAATCCTATGCCTTCCGCGAGCTGGTCAATGAAGATGAGATTTTTATCCTGTGGATCAATGAGCCAGCCATCATTATTGGTAAACACCAAAATGCCATTTCTGAGATCAATAAAGAATACACCGACAAGCATGGCATCCATGTAGTGCGTCGTCTGTCAGGTGGTGGGGCGGTTTACCATGACCTCAACAACCTCAACTACACCATCATTTCAAATAAAGCAGACGAGGGAGCTTTTGACTTCAAAACCTTCTCCAAGCCTGTGATTGACACGCTGGCCAATCTCGGTGTGGAAGCTAATTTCACAGGGCGAAACGACATCGAAATTGATGGCAAAAAAATCTGCGGAAACGCTCAAGCCTACTACAAAGGTCGCATGATGCACCACGGTTGTCTGCTCTTTGATGTGGACATGACCGTCCTTGGCGATGCGCTCAAGGTATCGAAGGATAAAATCGAGTCAAAAGGGGTCAAGTCTGTCCGGGCTCGTGTGACCAACATCAACAATGAATTGCCAGAAAAGATTACGGTACAAGAGTTCAGCGATGCCATTCTCGCTCAAATGAAAAAAGAATACCCTGAAATGACTGAGTATGTCTTAAACGAAGATGAATTGGCCCGCATCCAAGAAATCCGTGACACCAAATTTGGGACTTGGGAATGGAACTTTGGAGAGACACCGGAGTACACTATTGAGCGTAATGTCCGTTATGATGCAGGGAAAATCACGACCTTTGCCAAGGTTGAAAAATCCATCATTGAGTCCATTAAGATTTATGGGGACTTCTTTGGGATCGGGGATGTAGCAGATGTGGAGCAACTTCTTATCGGAACGCGATATGAGTATACGGATGTTTTAGCGAAGTTGCAAACGATTGATACGAGCCATTACTTCTCACGCATGACGACTGAAGAAGTGGCGAAGGCGATTGTGGCTTAACGTGAAACGCAAAAGAATAGCTTGCCGCTAATTGGTTTTTGCCAGTAGCGGTTTTTGAATTGTTGCAAAAAGGATTTGTTGAAAAACGTCTTTTAGGACAGTTCCTGACGAAAATCTGTTCTATAGATTACAGTGATATCCGAAAAGTGCAAAAGAGATTGCCTCAAAGGAATCGCCAGAGCCCTGGCTCAAAAATGGGAGAGCCAGAGCACGGTTTTAACATACACCGTTGTTTTCTTTCTGTCGCTTTGATGCAGGACAATCAGAGTTTTAGGCCCCAGAGGCTTGACTTCGAAAGACAACTGTAGAGGCTAGTTGTCTCCTACTTTTCTTAAAGCATGAAGGAGAGCATAGATAAAAAACAGATACTCTTTAGGGGATGGTGACAAACGTTTGATATAATGAGGACAGTCCGAAGTCTATCGGAAACAAATGAAAAAGTGTTTGAAAGGAAGGTGGAATATAACCTTGGACATGATTAGGAGAAACGAAAAATTAACGTATTTGAAGTGGTGGGATGTTGTTGTGCTAAGCATCATCTTATTTGGGAAAGCTACTTTAGATTCATTGATGCTCTATTTTTCATTGGATAATACAAACGTAGCTGAAATGGTAGAATTCACCACTGACCAGAATTGGGCAGCTCTCATTGGGCAGGGGACTCTCTTACTGCTTGCCTTTTTGTATTTGTGGTTACGCCGCTTCGATTTTTCCAGCTGGCCGATGAAGATTACGCCTAAAGCCATTGGCCTAGGGGTCGTGATTTTTGCTGGAGTGTCTTTGATTTTTGATGTGTACTTTATGGTGGCTTATGCCATGTTTCCTCCAGCTGGAGAGGTTATACTTGAAACAGTCTCCCAGGATATTGCGCCAATGCACCCATTTGTAGCGGCTATCTCTAATATTGACTTATCCTTATTAATTTACTCTTTAATGAATGGATTTTATGAGGAAATTTTCTTCTTGGGAATTTGTTTGAGTGTGGAACCTAAGCACCGTAAACTTATTGTTGTCTATTCCTTGCTTGTACGTTACGTTTTCCATACTTACCAAGGAAATGTTTCTGCTTTAGCAATTGGTTTCTTATTAGGCCCAATCTTCTACTTCCTCTACACTCGGATGAAGAAGAAAAATCTGGTACCATTCTTCATTGCTCATTCGTTTGGAGATTTGATCGGAGTTGGTTTACTCAGCCTCTTTTAATAAAGGAATGCCTAGCCCAAATTCTTGCGGCTTGGGCATTTTTTTGATATGATTAAGGGGTCTTCAGGGCAGGGTGAAATTCCCGACCGGCGGTGACTTTTTTGGGATTCTATTAGGTGGCATTTGGTTTGTCTCAATATCCTTTGAGCAGTATCTTGAATGCTTTAGCCACAATAGTCTCACCTAAAAGAAGTCCGCGAGCGCAAGCTGATGTGGTGTGATTCCACAACCGACAGTAGAGTCTGGATGGGAGAAGACGGAGGCGAATGGCCTTGACTAGAGTGCTTTCTAGTAGCTTTTTGGATTGATAGCTCTGCTATTTTACGGAGAAGCTGTTTAGAACAGACGGACAATGATAGGGCGATGTTGCCTTCGAGGCTTCTTTCGATTTTTAGAAATTGGAGGAAACTTGAATGACACGTACACATAAAATGGCCATTATTGCCATTCTCTCAGCGCTTTCCTTTTTGCTGATGTTTTTCCAGGTGCCCCTTATACCGGCAGCGGATTTTTTGCAAATGGATTTTTCGATTTTACCAATCTTGGTCGGCTTGGTTGTCTTAGATTGGAAAGCGAGTTTGACTATCTTACTGTTGCGGTCAGCACTGAAGTTGATTTTAAATAGTGCTGGGGTAACGACCTATATCGGCATGCCGATGAATATCTTAGCCTTAGCAGTTATCGTTTTGAGTTTTGCTTGGATTTGGAAGAAAAATCCTAGCCTCAAGTCCTACATCATTGCATCAGTTGTCGCGACTCTAGCGATGACACTAGCAATGTTACTGGCTAACTATGTTTATGCCGTGCCTGTCTATGCAACGTTTGCGAATTTTGACATTAAGGCTATTCTAGGATTGTCCAATTACCTATTTGCTATGGTGGTTCCCTTCAACCTTTTGCAAGGGGTGCTGACCTGCCTTGCCTTCTTTGGGGTTTATAACCTGATTGGATCTTTATTAAAAACATATGAAAAATAAACAAACTTATCTCACTTGGGGCTCTTTTGCCCTTTTGTTCTTTGTCATCTTGGGCTACGCGGTCAAGTTCTACCCGGATCAGCTTGCATTTTTAGATGTCGACTTTCAAAACGGATTACGAGGAACTTTGCCAGATCACTTGACACATTTTTATCGGAAGGTGACCATTTTAGCAAACAGCCCAGTGATTCTGCTCTATACGGCTGTTCTCGCGTCGTATTTCTATTATCAAAAGAGGTGGAAGGCAGAAGGAGCTTTCTTACTAGGGAATTTAGTCATTCTAGGACTCTTATCCACTCTGTTAAAGCTGGTCTACAATCGCCCGAGGCCGTCCTTGGCCTATTTGATTGAGGATCCTATCGGAGCCTCTTTTCCTAGTTGGCACGCAGCTTCTAGCTTGACTGTGGCAATCACGTTGGCCATTATTTTACAACAGCGGCTAAATCGGGTCTGGTTGAGGCAGGTCTTGCAAGCCGTGCTTCTTTTACTCGCTCTAGTGACGGGTATTTCACGCATCTATCTAGGGGTACACTATCCTAGTGATATCCTAGCTGGCTGGCTCTTGTCTGTGGCAGTGACTCTGATACTATTTCCATTTTATGATCAAAAGCGCTTTGAGTGGCGTTTTACCAGCAAACAGAGGTGATTCAAATGTGGCAAATGAAACGTTTTGAAGATTTGACGTCCAAAGAACTCCATGCTATTTACAGGCTCAGGGTAGAGGTCTTTGTGGTTGAACAGGCTTGTGCCTATCAGGAGGTTGATGAGGCGGATCTGATCAGCTGGCACGGTATGTTTTGGGAGGATGATCAGCTTTTAGCTTATTACCGCTTGATTCCTAGAGAGGACGGTATCCATCTGGGACGGGTAGTTGTTGGCAAGACTGCGCGTGGTCGAGGCCTTGGTCGGGATTTGGTGGTTCAAGCCATTTCAGAAGCTAAAAACCTGTTTGGTAGTCAGGACCTGCATGCTCAGGCCCAAGCCTATCTCCAGAACTTTTATGCAAGCTTTGATTTTGAACCTGTTTCAGACATTTACTTGGAAGATGATATTCCCCATCTGGATATGGTGTTGAAGCAGAGATGAGACGAGCCCGCTAGTAAAGAGCGGGCTTTTATGGTATGATAGGGGCATAAAAAATGAAGAAGGAGTCAGTTATGGAGAGGTTATCTTGGCAGGATTATTTTATGGCCAATGCTGAGCTGATTTCAAAGCGTTCAACCTGTGATCGGGCCTTTGTTGGTGCAGTCTTGGTCAAGGATAATAGGATCATTGCGACCGGTTATAATGGAGGGGTTGCTGCGACGGATAATTGTTCAGAAGTTGGCCATTATATGGAAGATGGTCATTGTATTCGTACGGTTCATGCTGAAATGAACGCCTTGATCCAGTGTGCTAAGGAAGGAATATCAACAGATGGAACGGAGATTTATGTGACTCATTTTCCTTGTTTGAACTGTACCAAGGCGCTTTTGCAGGCTGGAATCAAAAAGATCACTTATAAAGAAGCTTATCGCAAGCATGGCTTTGCTTTAGAATTGATTGCAGCAAAAGGGGTGGAATTGGTCCAGCATGACATTCCCTGTCTAACTTTAGGAGAGGACTGACAGATGGAGCCGATTATTCCCAAAACCCCTGAGGTTCCGGCACTGTCGGAGGAAGACATTACTTTCTTAACGGAGGTGACTTTTGGTGACAAGGTTCCTGTTCAAGCCTGCGATGCGCTCTTTGTTTTCGGTGGCACCCACCCAGGCCATTGGGAGAAGGCTATAGAGGCCTATCAGAAAGGATTGGTCCGGAAGATTATTCTCACAGGTGGTGTCTCCCCAACAGGAACCCCCAATCCTGACTGGACTCACGGGAAAGAGCCAGAAGCGGATGTGATCAAAGAATACCTGTTGGCAGCCGGGATTCCTGAAGAGGTCATTGTTTTGGAAAATCGCTCGACCAACACCTTGGAAAATGTTTTGTTTGCTAAGGAAATAGTTGACTTTTCCCAGATCAAGTCCCTGATGTTTGTCTGCAAGAGCCACGTGACAGGCAGACAAGGGCGGACGCTGGCCAAGCATTTGCCGGAACACCTGACCTATGTGCCCTATACCTTTGACGCTAGTTACCAAGGTCATGTGCTGTCTTGGGAGACTTGGATGGAAACCGATATTGGGCGATCCAGGATTTGGGGAGAGTATTTGCGGATCATCTACTATGGAAAGAAGGGGGATATACTGCCCTTGGACTTGCCTACAGAAAAGGAGGAGCAATGATCAAGCGTCCCATTCATCTGTCACATGAGTTTTTGGCAGAAGTGTTAGATAAAGAGGCTGTCGCTATTGATGCAACCATGGGCAATGGCAATGACACGGCCTTTTTAGCCCAGTTGGCGAAAAAGGTCTATGCTTTTGATATCCAAGAACAAGCTCTGGTAAAGACACAAGAGCGTCTAACTGGTCTAGGATTGGACAATGCTGAGTTGGTCTTAGCAGGTCATGAAACAGTGGATCAGTACGTTCAGGAGCCCATTCGGGCAGCTATTTTCAACCTGGGCTACCTTCCGAGTGCAGACAAGACGGTCATCACCAAGCCAGACACAACTCTCTTAGCTTTGGAAAAAATTTTGGAAAGGCTAGAAGTGGGAGGGCGCGTTGCGGTGATGATTTATTACGGCCATGCGGGTGGTGATATGGAGAAGGATGCGGTGCTGGCCTTTGTCAAAGACCTTGATCAAACCCAGTTTACAGCCATGCTCTACCAGCCGCTTAATCAGGTTAATACACCACCTTTTCTAGTCATGTTGGAGAAATTAAAATAAGGGGTACAGATTTGAACGAGGATTCTGCAGTAACCAAGAGATAGGCAGATGGTTTTACGCCGTCATCTCTTTCTCTTTTTAGATTTCTTGATTCCCCTGTGAAATGATAAAGTTCCACAAAATGATTCTGTGAGCTATGGCTTTGTTATGGAGCGACTAAATAGAAATGCACCAACTCGATCAGATGATTCGGTTCAGGGTGGCTTAGTTAGAGCAGTTAAGGATTACTTCCTCTCATTAGGACCTTTGAAAATGAAAACTCTCCCGTCTTTTAAGAGGCGGGAGAAAAAATAAGACTGAGAGCATTGAGTGTTTATCTGTCAAAGCTCTTTTTCATTATCTTTTAGAAGCGGTTGGATAAAGAGCCTTTCCTGTCCAATTCCTATCAGTTGAACGGCCTGCTCATAGAAATCTCTGAGAATCTTTTCCTGAAAGACCAGCTCTTTGGCCCCTTGTGCGACGATTTCCCCTTTTTTAAGCAGGAGGATATGGCTGATGGAGGCCGTGATTTCCTCTGCGTGGTGGGTCACGTAAAGAATGGTCGGGGCTTGAGGAAGTTTAGCGATTTGCTCGATCTGACTCAAGAAGGTTTCCCTTGCCAGAAGGTCCAAACCAGAAGTGGCTTCATCTAAAATAAGAAGCTGAGGCTTCTCCATCAAACTGCGGGCGACGAGCAGGATTTGTTTTTCCCCTTGAGAGAGACTCTTGTAGTGGCGTCCGATCAGATGACTAGCCTTGAGAAAGGTCAGCATATCACAGGCTTGGTCTAGCTCTGCTTGATCATAGGCCTTGTAGAGGATGGAAGACTTGTATTTTCCTGTTAAAACAACCTGTTCAGCGAGCATATCGCTGGGAATACGCTCTGCAATAAAGGAGCTGACTAAGCCAATTTTTTGGCGCAAGCTAGTCATATCGGTCTTTCCAAAACGATGGCCTAGGACAGTGATTGTCCCTTGACTAGGCCAGAATTCTCCTGTTAGCATTCTGAGCAGACTTGATTTTCCAGCCCCATTTAAACCTAGAATGGCCCAGTGCTGACCAGGCTTGACTTCCCAGTCTAAGGTTTTCAGTAAATACTTGCCTTGCTTTTTCAGGCTGACAGCTTGGCATAAAATAATGGAATCCATGGTCATTTTCCTCGCAATCGGTTGTTTCTTTGCTAATTGATTATATCAAACAAAAGGCTATTTGACAGCTGAAAGTGCTGAAACTGAGAGAAAAGTTTCGCGAGAGGTTTTCTTTTTTTGAAGCTTGAAAGTGGCAATTGAAGGGACGCAGTCTGAGACTAGTCGCAGTTAGACGAGACAGGAAAACAAGAGGCTACCAGACTCTCTTTCAATGGTTAGTGGCTTTTGTCGCTTTCAAGTCTTGTGGACGACCATCTCTAAAGGTTAAAGATAAGGATTACCTGTAACGCCTTCGTTTTTTCCAAAATAGCTTGCGCGTACCCTGGTTTGTTATTTCTATAGAAAGGTATCAAAAATGGATAAGAGGCTAATTGTGCCTCTGTCGTGTGGGAACGCTATTGCATTAGGCAAAACCTAAAAAGTATGTTATAATGGTAGCATTGATTTTACATATAAGGAGATTACTTCCATGGAAGACCCCGGCAGTCAGTCGATTGTGTTGCAATTTTTACTCTTGTTCTTATTAACCCTTTTAAATGCCTTTTTCTCAGCTTCTGAGATGGCCTTGGTTTCGCTCAACCGTAGCCGTGTCAAACAAAAAGCAGAAGAAGGTGAGAAAAAGTATGTCCGCCTGCTCAAGGTCTTGGAAAAGCCAGATAATTTTCTGTCAACGATTCAGGTTGGGATTACGATCATCTCCCTCTTGACAGGGGCGAGCTTGACGGATACCCTGGCTTCAAAGTTTGTTGCCTTGTTTGGTGGTAGCGAGAGTATGAGAGTGTTAGCACAAGTGGCAGCTTTGGCTCTTTTGACTTATATTTCCATCGTTTTTGGGGAACTTTACCCTAAGCGAATTGCGCTCAATTTGAAGGAAAATCTAGCCGTGATCTCGGCTCCGATTATTCTCTTTTTTGGGAAATTGGTTTCGCCCTTCGTTTGGCTCTTATCGGTTTCGACCAATTTACTGAGTCGTATCACTCCGATGAAATTGGACGATGCGGATGAAAATATGACCCGAGATGAGATTGCTTACATGCTGACCAATTCTGAGCAGACTTTGGAGGCTGAAGAAATCGAGATGCTACAGGGAATTTTCTCCCTGGATGAACTGGTGGCGCGTGAGGTCATGGTACACCGGACAGATGCTTTCATGGTTGATATTAACGATGATACTCAAGATATCATTCGAGATATTCTCAAGCAAATCTATTCTCGTGTGCCGGTTTATGATGACGATAAGGATAAGATCATCGGAATCATCCACACCAAGACCCTTTTATCGGCAGCCTATGAGCAGGGCTTTGGCCAAATTAATTTGCGCAAGCTCCTTCAAGAACCCCTCTTTGTTCCAGAGACGATCTATGTAGATGATTTGTTGCGAGAATTTCGAACCAACCAGAAGCAGATGGCTATCCTTTTAGATGAATACGGTGGCGTGGCTGGTCTGGTGACGCTAGAAGACCTTTTAGAGGAGATTGTTGGGGAAATCTACGATGAAACAGATCGCTCCGAGCAGGAAGTTCGAGAAATTGGTGAAAACACCTATATCGTTGAAGGCACGATGACCCTCAATGATTTTAACGAATATTTTGATACAGAACTGGAAAGCGAAGATGTTGACACCATTGCTGGTTTCTATCTGACAGGGATGAGTTCGATTCCAGATCAAAACAGTCGCGAGAGCATTGAGTTGGACAATCACCACAAGCACCTCATCTTGACAAATGACAAGGTGAAAGATGGTCGTGTGACCAAGCTGAGACTGGTCATCACTGATCTTGAAACGGAAGACGAAAAAGACTAGAAAAAAACTAGTCTTTTTTGCTTGAAAATGATATAATGAAAGCAAATAAAACGTTTGCAAGAGGGATGGGGTATGGAAGCAACAATCGATTACGCTCAGGTCAAAGGTTTAGTGCATTCAACAGAGAGTTTTGGCTCTGTGGACGGACCAGGAATTCGGTTTATCGTCTTTATGCAGGGCTGTAAGATGCGTTGCCAATACTGCCATAATCCTGACACCTGGGCCATGAAAAATGACAAGGCTAAGGAGCGGACAGCAGCCGATGTTCTCCAAGAAGCCTTGCGCTATCGCGGTTTTTGGGGAGCTGATGGGGGGATTACTGTTTCAGGTGGTGAGGCAACCCTGCAGATTGATTTTGTGACAGCTCTCTTTACCCTGGCTAAGGAAAAAGGGATTCACACGACCTTGGATACCTGTGCTCTGACCTTTAGCGATACACCAGAATACCTAGAAAAGTATGACCGTCTCATGGCTGTGACGGATCTTGTGCTCTTGGACATCAAAGAAATTAACCCAGCCCAGCACAAGGTGGTGACAGGCCATACCAATGAAACGATCCTTGCCTGTGCCCGTTATCTCTCAAAGATTGGAAAACCCGTCTGGATTCGCCATGTTTTGGTGCCAGGTTTGACGGATCGGGACGACGACCTCAAGGGTCTTGGAGACTTTGTCAAGGAAAATTTGACCAATGTTGAGCGCTTTGAAGTCTTGCCTTACCACACCATGGGTGAATTCAAGTGGCGAGAGCTGGGCATCAAGTACCCGCTTGAAGGGGTCAAGCCACCGACCAAGGACCGTGTCCAAAATGCCAAAACCCTCATGCAGACGGAGACCTACACCGAGTACCTGGATCGGGTCAGGGGGTAGTTAGCTTTTGAGAAGATGCTTTGGAAAAGTCAAAATCCAGATAAGTTCTCATTCATTACCAGTTTTGGTGCTGTGGCAATGTATCTGAACTCTTTAGTTTCGCGCAACCAACTGCTACCATTGCTTTAGCTTGCAGGAATATTAAACAGATTGGACGTCTTCTGTAAAGTTTGCTAACAGGATTCCTTAAAGATGAATCTGGGAAAAGAGTTATACTGAATTAAAATCAAAATTAGATGATTTAAGCTGATACCCGATTGGTGCTAAAATAAATATACACAAGTTGCTTTTTCACATGTCGCATTGAACCGAAAAGGTACCTATGATATCCAAGGTACGTAACGGGGACATATGCCCATCACTCATTCTATCTAATTTTGATTTTGAAAGAGTATTAAACCATAGTCCTAGTTTTGAAAAATATTATTCTAAAAAGACCTAGAAGAAACGTTTTTGATAATACGATTCTAGGTCTTTTGCTATAACTGGAACTTTGTCCAATCCCGTTTCTTACAACAGGAGTTTAGGATACAATGACTGCAAAGAAATTAGCGTCTTGTTGATTTAGTGTAGAACACTTTATTCTTCTGTCTAGTTTAGTGTAACCTCATAGCCCCAACCAAGATGTTATTCTTGGTAGGGCTATGAGGTTATTTGACTATGTTCAAGTAGCTAATCATCGGGTTTATGACCAGGTAGCCATTGATTGAATAGCTTTTAAAAAGCTTTCGCCATCTCATGGAGGTAGTCGGCCACTGTTGAGAGGGTTTCTTCGAGGGCGCCTTCTTCAAAAGGCGAACGCAGGTTGGCGGCTGCCACGATTTGGAGGAAGGATTTGGTTCCACCGATTTGACAGATTCGCAAGTAGTCTTGCCAAGCAGACGCATCATGATCCACTTGCGTACGTTTCCAAAATTGGAGAGCGCAGACCTGGGCCAGGGTATAGTCGATGTAGTAGAAGGGACTGGCGAAGATGTGGCCCTGACGGAACCAGAAAATCCCGCGTTCCAGAGCGACTGAGTCTGCGTAGTCCTTGCTAGGCAAGTAGCGTTTCTCCAGACGGCGCCAGGTTGCTTTACGCTCAGCAGGGGTCATAGTAGGGTTTTCATAGACCTCATGCTGGAAGTGGTCAACTAAAACGCCATAAGGGAGGAAGAAGAGTGCTCCAGCTAGGTGGCTGAATTTATACTTGGCGACATCCTCCTGGAAGAAACGCTCCATCCATGGCCAAGTGATGAATTCCATGGACATGGAGTGGATTTCACAGCTCTCATAAGTCGGCCAAATGTTTTCAGGTGTAGGGATCCAACGGGACTGGTAGACCTGGAAGGCATGGCCAGCCTCGTGAGTCAAGACATCGATATCTGCGCTGGTACCATTGAAGTTCGCAAAGATAAAGGGACTCTTATAGTCTGGGATATAGGTACAATAGCCGCCAGTATCCTTACCATCCTTAGCAAGGAGGTCTAAAAGGTCATTTTCGACCATATAATCAAAGAATTCACCTGTTTCAGGAGACAATTCGCGGTACATGGCCTGAGCCGTAGCGACCAAGTCCTCTGGACGCCCTTTTGGAGTGGCATTGCCATCTAAATATTCTAAGCTTAAGTCGTAGTGTTTGAGTTCAGGAATCTTGATACGGTCTGCTTGGTAGGCGCGCAGTTGGTTAACGACTGGAACCACATGTTTCAAAATTTCTTCTCGGTAGGTGGTCACCATATCACGGTTGTAGTCAAAGCGGTTCATCATCTTGTAACCGTAGTCAACGTAGTCCTTGAAACCAAGGGTGGTCGCAATATCATGACGCACCTTAACCAACTCGTCGTAGATGCGGTCAAATTCATCTTCGTGCTTTTCAAAAAAGCTGGTAATAGTTTCGGAAGCTTCCTGACGGGTCTTACGGTCAGTGTCTTGGGCAAATGGCCCCATCTGAGATAGGTTATAGGTCTGGCCACGGAAATCCATCTGGGCAGTAGCCATCAGGTTATTGTACTGGTCGACCAATTCATTTTCCTTTTGGAAGAGGGGAATCGCTTCCGCAGAGAAGGTTTGGAGCTGGTTTTCAGCCATCAAGAAGAAGGTTTCTGGTAAAAACTCACCCAAATCTTTCCGAAACGGACTATCTAGAGCAGCACGGTAATAATCAGTTGTCAGTTCCTTAAAGAGGGGGGCGTATTCGTTCCAAAAAGCAGTCTCATCGTTGTAGAAGGGGTCCTTCATATCAATTGAGTGACGAATGCTCCAAAGTGTTTGTTGGGTTTCAATGGTGAAGGCGATCGCAGTGATTTCCTTTACCACATCTAGAGCTCGTTCAGCTGTTTCAGCGCTTCTTAATTGTTCCGTCAGATCGGTTAATTGCTTTTTTAGGGCAGGATAGTCTGGGCGACTATACGTGTATTCTTTAAAAGTCATAAGTACTCCTTTGCAGTATTTGCTAACATTTTACCCTTTTTTGGTATAATTTGCAAATAGCGTTCATGAAAAGAGTGAGGGCTTTAGCAGTATTTACCAAGGCAATTGGCTTTCTTGGCAACCTTTAACCTATCATTTTTTGCGAACTCCTGCTATAATATTAGCCATGATGACTAACTGGAAACATGGATTTAGTTATGGTTTGCTTCTATTGATGGTAATTGGTCTGGGGTTATGTCCCGTCGAATGGCTTTTTTGCCTCTAGAAGTAGGAGATGGTTTGTGGGTGGTGGCGGTTTATCTGGGATACAGTACCTTGTGTCCTGATTGGCCGACTGGCAGGAGGTTTCTTCTGGCCCTTTTGACCAGTTTTTTGGTGGAGTTTAGCCAACTGCTCCAATGGAATTGGTTGGTCGCTATTTGGCAGACTCCCTTGGGCCACCTCTTTCTGGGACAAGGTTTTTTATGGCGAGATCTGCTAGCCTACAGCCTGGGCTTGGTTACCATCTTTGTTTGTGATGATCGAATAATTGCCCTTAAAACCAGAGAATAGTACTAGTTTTTAGAAGAATGGCACAAGATTTTTAATGGAAAGTCCTGTATCCTATAAGGGTGAGTCTTGTGTGTTAGGAGGAGAAGGAAATGGCAATAAAAGTAATCGCAAGCGATTTAGATGGGACATTGTTGGACGCGTCAGGAAATATTGATCGTGAGCGATTTGTCAAGGTGCTCGATGAACTAGACCGTCGAGGCATTCGATTTGTGGCTGCAACAGGCAATAGCATGAACCGGATTGAGATGATTTTTGATGGGTTTACGGACCGCATTTCCTATGTCGCCGAAAATGGTGCCTACGTGCTTGACCAGAATGAAGTCATTGCCCATAAAATGATTGCCCATAGTGATTCCCTGGCTTTTCTGGATTACTTTAGGGACAAGTGGGAGGACTACCGGATCACGGTTACCTACGAGGATGCCATTTACATGGTCAGCGACCAATTTGGGGTTGATGCCTTTAGCCGAATTGCTCCTGAGCAGATGGCTCTTTTTCAGTCCCGCATCCGAAAGATTGATGACTTTGCCCAGCTCCCAGAGAGCACCATTATGAAGCTTGGCATGATTTTGCCAGAGGCAGAGTGTGACGCCATCATGACAGATTTCAACCATCATTTTTCCGGCAATTTAATTGCGACCACTAGCGGATATGGAGCCGTTGACATTATGCCCAAAGGGATTCATAAGGCTTGGGGCTTGGAGCAGTTGTTGTCACGCTGGGGCGTCGCCGCCAGCGAGGTCATGGCCTTTGGGGATGGCGGAAACGACTATGAAATGTTACAATTAGCTCAATACAGTTATGCCATGGACAATGCGCCAGACTTCGTCAAGGCGGCAGCTAAGCATGTGGCACCAAACCATGACGAGCATGGTGTGCTAACGATTATTGAGCAATTCTTAAAAGGAGAGATTCACGATGACGGAGGGGAAGTTATTTAGCCAGGCTGAGGAGTTGGCCTTTCGCCAACTGACCTTAGCTGAGCAGCAGGAAGCCTTGTTAGTCAAATACCAGGAACGTAACAGAGCGGTTCAGGCAGGAGGTATTGTTCTGGCAGGGGATTCTCTCACAGAATTTTTGCCTCATGGCAAGTTGCAGACGGAGCTACCGCTCTACAATCGGGGCATTCGAGGAATCGGCATCGCTTTTTTACGAGAGCATGTAGAGACTTTGATTTTGGACTTAAAACCAAGTCATCTGGTTCTCCTGATCGGGACCAATGACCTCATGTTTGGCATGGCCCCAGAAAGCCTGGCTGAGGCAATCAGAGAGCTGATCGACAGCATTCAGGCAGAACTGCCAACCTGCGACATCTACCTCCAAAGTCTTTATCCGAGACAAGATTCTACTCAGTGGGGGCCTGACTTGAGAGACGAGATTGAGGTAGCTAATCTTTACCTTCGTAACCTGACAGGTATCACCTATATTGACATGAACAGCCAACTGGCCATGCCAGACCAAACCCTCAATCCCGACTATACTAGAGATGGTGTCCATCTCACCATGGCAGGTTATCAAGTGGTGCTGGAGACTTTTGGGGAAATATTAGGGGCTTAGGAGTGGCAGATGAAGCGAAACAAAGAAATCGTTTATCAGTATTTACAGTCTAATCAAGAGAACTTTGAAGCAGGTTTTACAACAGCTGATTTGGTTGAGCCTCTAGCTATGCAACGTACTAATTTATCTACGATACTGAATCAGCTGGTCTCAGAACACCGATTGACAAAAAAGACAGGGAGACCTGTTCTTTATTTTATCAATCACAAGGGACAAAGTGAAAAAGATAACTCATCTTTTAGGCATGTTATTGGCTCTAAAAAGGGAAGTCTGGAGAACGTTTCAAACTTAGCTAAGGCGGCAATCTTATATCCAGAGAAAAGCCTATCAACCTTGATCACTGGTGAAGAGGGGACTGGGAAAGCATTTCTTGCCAAATCAATGTTTCACTTTGCTAAAGAAAAATCTCTAATTAAGAACGAGGGACAGTTTGTCAAAATTGATTGCAAGAATTTAAGGCTACAAGGGGACTCTTTTGCCTCTATCATTCCTCAATTAAGTGATGTTGCCTCTATTTATAATGTTGACGGAGGGTTGCTTTTTCTCAAACATATTGATCACTTGGACTTAGCGGATCAATCTCAATTGTTTACTCTTCTGAGTCAGGATAATCGTGATTATTATATTGTTTGCTCTATTTCGTCAACAGTCACTGATGCCTCAAAACAGTATTTATACTCAAAGTTTCCCATAAAATTAGAACTTCCCAGTTTATCGGAACGTCCTCTAAAAGAACGATTAGACTTTATTCAATCCTTTTTCCTTGTCGAAGCTTCACGAATGAAAAGAGAAATTCACATTAATTCAGAAGTTTTAAGATGTTTACTGCTGTATCAATGTGAAGAAAATATTGATCAACTGAAGCGTGATATACAAATAGCATGTGCGAGTGCCTTTATGAGGGAAATGAATCGCACTAAACTGATTATTAGTGTTTATCTTAGTGATTTTTCAACAGATATTCGAAAAGGTTTTTTGTTTTATGCAAAATGGCGTCAAGAAATAGAGGCAATCATTCCAGATCATTATGCTTATATGTTTTCAAAAGACAATTCATTTTCGAGGAAATTAATCACTGCTAAGAATCACTCAAGTATTTATGAGGCGATTGAAAAAAGAGCTTTCCAATTGCAGAATGAGGGGCTAGATGAGCAGAGTGTCGCAACAATTATAACAGAGTCATTAGAGGAAAACTTGGCACGCTTAATCAACACGATTGAGCCAGAATCGTTTGATAAAACATCCCTTAGTAAGGTTGTACCAGAGTGGCTTATTGGAGCTGTTGAAGAATTATTGCTCCAGCTCGGGCAGGAATTCGGAACAATCTATAGTGTGAGCACGAAACATGCGCTGTGTCTACATCTAGCGGCTATATTGGAGAGAACAACTAGTCCACAGATTTCTTGTGACAAAAAGAAAACGATTAAAGAAGCATACAAAAAAGAATTTGAAGTAGTCACTGAATTTTTAGCCGAATTAGATTTATTAGGAGCCACTCACTCTATCGAAGACGAAGCTTATCTATTGACAATGATTTTAACGCACGAAGCGAAAAATGAGAAAAGAGTTTCCGTTTTGATAGCGATGCATGGTCTAGGGGTGGCCACTTCAATAGCCAAGGTTGTCAATACTTTATCAGCCGGAAATCAGGCTTATGCCTATGATTTAGCATTAGATAAAGACCTAAAAATCGCCTACGATGAGCTGAGTTTGACGATTCAACAAATCGACCAAGGTCGTGGAGTTCTTTTACTTTATGACATGGGCTCTATTAAAACGATGGCTCAAACAATCTCTAAGGAAACAGGTGTCGCTATCCGATTTATTGAAATGCCGGCAACCTTGCTGGCTCTTGAAGCAACTAGACGTGCTGATGGCCACGTTTCGTTAGATGAGATGTATCAACAGTTGAAAACCGATTTCAAAGAAAAGGATAACCATTATACAGAGACGAGTCATGTCGAGAAGGGCAAGCGTGTCATCTTAACCTTATGTATGACGGGTGAGGGGGCAGCCTTGGCTATGAAACATTACATTGAAAAAAATGCGTCTTTAGACAACACCGAAGTCATTGCTTATGCGATGAGTGATCGGCGTGAATTATTGGCAAAAGTAAAGCAAATTAAGAAGACCAATGAACTGGTATGTATCATTGGAAGTTATGATCCACAATTTATTGGAGTGCCTTTTGTTTCGATTGCTAAACTGTATAATACACCCATAGATCAGTTGGAAGTAGCTATGTACTTAGAGAATCAAATTGATACTGGAAATTCTGTCTTTGATGCCATCTATGATTATCTCAAAGAGCAACAACCAAATCTCGATATTGTGAGTCTGAAAAAGTATTTACCAAAAGCGATTCGAAAAATTAAACGATTAGATGGTCAGTTAGCCGTAGAGCAAGAGGTTGGGCTATTTGTCCACACAGCTTGTTTAATTAGCCGATTGCAGATGGATGGAGAAGTGCCAAAGAATGCCAATCGGGATAAAATTATTATGTCACATAAGCGCCTGTATTACCAATTGAAAGACATTTTTCTTCCAATTGAGGAGGAATTTATGATTGAATTCCCAGATGATGAATATGCGAATATGATCAGTATTATCAAAGAAATTTAGTGTATCAATTTTTATCAAGTGTATAACTCCAAAAGCTTTTTTTCAATCGTTTAAGATTGGAAAAAAGCTTTTTTAAATCAAAAATGTCAAGAAGTGTATAAATTGATGCGGAAGTGTATCAAAAATCAGTTGTAAGCGCTCAGAAAACGATTTGTTTATTTCTCTTTTCCATTGTATAGTAGAACCATCAAGACAAGTTACCTATAGCAAATAAAGGAGGTCATATTGAAGCGATGTCAGAAGCTATCAATACAGATGGAGTTGATCTCATCGGTTATACACCGTGGGGGTGTATCGATCTCGTTTCAGCTGGTACTGGTGAAATGCGCAAACGTTACGGTATGATCTACGTTGATCGGGACGATTCTGGAGAAGGAAGTTTAAAGAGAAGCAAGAAAGACAGTTTCTACTGGTACCAAAAAGTTATCCAAACCAATGGAACAGATTTATCATAAACCATAACCATAAAAATTTCGGAGGAAACAAACATGTCATTTATGGATAAACTTCAAGCTGGGCTTGATAAGATGATGGGCCCCTTGGCTCAAAAACTGAGTGATAGTAAAATCATCACCGCTCTTACAGCTGGCATGATGAGTACTATGCCAATTACGCTGGGTGTGGCAGGTTTTGCTATCCTTGCCAACCTGCCACTTCCATTCTGGCAAAACTTTTTAGCCAGTTCTGGTATGGGAGCGCATATGCTAGATATTGTTGCAGCGACGACAAGTATGTTGGCTATTTATATCGCTCCTGTTGTTGCCTATCACTATGCTAAAAATCAAGGCGAAAATGGGCTCACTGCAGCTTTATTAGCACTGGCGGCCTTTGTTGTCCTGATGCCACAAACTATTCAAGCTGGGGACACACCAATAGCAGCCCTCTTGTCTAGTAATCTCGGGTCAAATGGTATTTTTGTGTCCATGATTGTATCTGTCTTAATGGGGATGTCATATTCTTGGTTAATGAAGAAAAACATTAAACTGAAATTGCCTAATTCAGTTCCACCAAATGTGTCCCAATCGTTAAGCCCAACCTTTGTCGCTATGATTCTCTTCTTTGGTGTTTTCGTAGTCCGTTATCTGGCAGGTTTGACTCCGTATGGAGATGTCTTTAATTTGATTAATACCCTAGTGGCGCAACCAGTGATGCTATTTGGCTCATCCCCTTGGGCTTTGATTTTATTCTTAACCTTTGTTAACATTTGCTGGTTCTTTGGGATTCACCCAGCTTCCCTACTCAGTGTTTATATGCCAGTCCTAATGGCTGCTGGTACAGCTAATACAGAAGCATTCTTAGCAGGTACACCATCTTCAGAATTGCCTTTCTTAGCCTTTGGCCTAATGTACGGCTTTTGTTATATTGGTGGTACAGGAAATACCCTATCTCTTGCTCTTCTTATGTTTACGGCTAAATCAGAACGTTATAAGGCTGTGCGGAAGGTAGCGGTGATTCCAAATATCTTTAACATCAACGAACCCATGATTTTCGGTATGCCAATTATGCTCAATCCGATCTACTTTATTCCAATGATTTTAACTGGTCTTGCAGGTGGTGCGTTCGGGATGTTTGCGGTCAATGTGCTAGGTGTTGGTAGTTCCTTTAACCCGACGATTTCGTTACCGTGGGTAATGCCTCCCTTTATCGGACCGTTTATTACTGGTGGGATTAAATTAGGATTAGCGATTATTGCTACTTTAGCGATCCAATGTGTGGTATGGTATCCATTCTTTGTCATGGGAGACCGTAAAGCGCTCGAAGAAGAAAAAGCTATCGCAACTACAATTTAAAAAGAAAACGAGGTAACATAAAATGAGAAACATTTTATTGGTTTGTAATGCAGGCATGTCTACTAGTTTGTTGATGAACAAGATGAGAGAGTATGCGGCATCGATTGGTTATGAGATTGAAGTGAATGCGCATCCCGTAGCTGAGGCTGGTGATAAGGGCGTAGATGCAGACGTGATTCTCTTAGGTCCACAAGTCCGCTTTAAATTGCAATCTGTTAAAGACTTGTTCCCGCAAAAACCTGTTGAAACCATTGATATGATGGCCTATGGTACCATGGATGGTGCCAAGGTAGTCAATCATGTGAAACAATTGTTAGGTGATTGAAGGAGAGTGTGAATATGGAAGGCATTGAATTAGTAGCGTTTCAGATTATTGCATCTGTTGGGAGCGCTCGTTCGTCTTATATAGAAGCGATCCAGGCTGCTAAGCAAGGCCAGATTGATCGTGCAAAAGAACTGATAGCAGATGGTGAGAAACAGTTTATCCAAGGGCATCATGCGCATGCAAGCTTGATTCAAAAAGAAGCATCAAATGAATCTGTGACCTTGAACTTGATTCTGATGCATGCAGAAGACCAATTGATGAGCGCTGAAGGTTTTAAAACGATTGCCGAAGAATTTATTGATGTTTACGAGCGATTTGAAAAGCTGGAACAAAAAGTTCTTTAATTAAAAAAATTAGTCACTCTAGTTATCGAGGGGATTGGTAGTGTGATTTGTCTTTGAAGCTCCAAAGCTAATCTAACGGATAAAGTGAACGTTGTTGGTTGTATGTCGCATCTTAGACAATTGCTTCCCTGACTCTTTGATCTGTGGGGTGTGATTCAATATGTTGTAAAGGATGGCTATGAGGGTATTCAGAAAACATCAATCAAAAGATGGCGTCAATCACATTAGAGATTCTGTTTTCGGATGATCAAGTTCGGATTAAAGAATGATAAAACTCTCCTAGAATAATATCAGTTTTTCAAAGAATAAGACAGGAAAGAAAACATAGGGCTTGTTAAACTATTAGTGTTACTATATTTTAAGCGAGGTAAGTCAAATGACAAAACAATTTCCAGAAGGTTTCCTTTGGGGTGGTGCGACCGCTGCTAACCAATTTGAAGGTGGCTTTGGCCAAGGTGGCCGTGGTTTTGCGACTTCTGATACAGCTCGAGCTGTGTCTCCAGAGGAGCGTAAGACCATGGGTGGTGAATTTACCACTCCGATGAACCTTGAAAAATTGAAATTCGCGATGGAGGACACAGAAGGTCTTTATCCAAAACGTTGGGGCTCTGATTTTTACAACCGTTACAAGGAAGATATCGCCCTTTATGCAGAGATGGGCTTTAAAACCTTCCGTTTATCCATTGCTTGGCCACGCATTTTTCCAAAAGGTGATGAGTTGGAACCAAATGAAGAGGGATTGGCCTTTTATGATAAGGTGTTTGATGAGTTGAACAAATACGGGATTGAGCCTCTCGTGACCCTTTCTCACTATGAGTTCCCTGTTCACTTGGTGACTGAGTACGGTGGTTGGAAAAATCGTAAAGTCATTGATTTCTTTGTTCGTTATGCCAAAACGGTCTTTAACCGCTATAAGGGCAAAGTCAAATACTGGTTGACTTTTAATGAGATTAATATTCTTGGGATGACAGGTTACTTGTCTGGTGGTTTGCTCTTTGAGGATGGGAAACTCCATTTGGATGAGATGTATCAAGCAGTTCACCATCAATTCATCGCGTCAGCTTTGGCAACCAAGGCAGCCCATGAAATTGACCCAGAAAACAAGGTTGGCATGATGTTGGCGCGTATGGAAGCTTACGCAGCGACTTGTCACCCAGATGATGTGCTCAATGCCCTCCAAAAAGATCAGTCCAATCTCTTTTATTCGGATGTTCAAGTACGTGGCAAGTACCCTCGTTACATGAAACGCTTCTTTAAGGAAAATAATATCGAGCTTGTCTTTGAACCAGGTGATGAAGCGATTTTGGCTCAGTATCCGGTTGACTTCATGAGTTTTTCTTATTACATGACCTCTGTGACCCGCCATCCTAATAACCAAACGGATGAGCAAAAGACAGCTGGTAACTTGATTCTAGGCGAAGCGAATCCTTATCTGGAAGCGTCTGACTGGGGCTGGCAGATTGATCCTGTTGGATTGCGAATCACCCTCAATAAGCTCTACGAACGCTATCAAGTTCCACTCTTCATTGTGGAAAATGGTCTTGGAGCGCTTGATACAGTAGAGGCAGATGGTTCTATCCACGATAGTTATCGGATTGACTACCTCGAAAAACATGTCAAGCAGATGTATGAAGCCATTGAAGATGGCGTCGAACTTATGGGTTACACCTGGTGGGGCTGCACGGACCTGGTGTCTGCATCGACCTCTGAAATGTCTAAGCGCTATGGCTTTGTCTATGTGGATGCGGACGATCAAGGAAATGGGACCTTTGACCGTTCACGCAAGGATTCCTTCTTCTATTACAAGGACCTGATCGCCAGCAATGCTGCTAATATTCTAAACGATTAATCAAGATAGAGGTTGGGAATAGTCCTGACCTCTCTTGAGCATGGCGTCAAAAACTGTGAAAGTTAGAAAAGAGATATCTTTTAAACTGGTTAAGGCTTGAGCTCCGAAAAGACTCTACTCCTAAGGATGGTTCTTTTCAGCCCCTTTAGCCAAATGGGAAGCAGAATCCCCCAAAAAATTGGAGCGTCTGATTGGCAGTGCTTGGCCTTAATGGCTCAGATTGGAATAGCTGTTTATAGCTGTTTTGGCCTTGACAGCTACAAGGGAGATTCTTTTGAAACGGGCTTGGTCCCGCCAAGGGCGGATCAAATAAGGAAAGACTCTCCCCGATATTATAGATAAATCAATGGGTTGTGGTCCGACAGCCACAAGTCAGACAAAAGGAGCTAACATGACACGAAAACTTTATATGATGCGTCACGGAGAAACCTTATTTAATACCCAGAAACGGGTTCAGGGGTGGTCAGATTCGCCCTTGACTGAGCTTGGCATAGCTCAGGCAGAAGCGGCTGGTCGCTATTTTAGGGAGCGAGGGATTGTGTTTGAAGCCGTCTACTCCTCAACTCAGGAGCGGGCAGTGGACACTGCTAAGCTGGTCGCTCAGACCGACCAAGTCTGTCAACTCAAGGGAATCAAGGAAATGAACTTTGGGAGCTTTGAAGCACAGCCAGAGCATCTCCTTCCTAAATCTCACCCTGGTGCCAAGTCTTTTGAAGATTTATTAGTCCCCTATGGGGGCGAGGACCTCCGAGAGGTTGGTAAACGTGTCAAGGCCAGTATGGATGATGTCTTGGCAAATACTTCTGCTCAGACCATCCTCATGGTCAGCCACGGTGCAGCCATGTGGGGCCTGGTCCAGTATGCCATCGAAGAAGCTTTTCCAATGGGGATTTACTTTAGTAACTGCAGTATCTGTGAATTTGCCCTTGAGGGGGCGAGATTAGTCCTCAAGGCAGTCATCAATCCGCTGACTGGGGATGTTGTCACGATTTAAAAAGGAGTTTGATTGATATGGTAAAAACAAAATTGTATCTCATGCGTCATGGTCAGACCCGTTTTAATGCGCAGAGCCGCATCCAAGGGGCATCTGATTCGCCCTTGACAGCCTTAGGAATTGAGCAGGCTCAGGCGGCACGAGCCTATTTTGAGGCTAAAGGGATTTCTTTTGACCGCGTTTACTGCTCAACCCAGGAGCGGGCCTGCGATACTGCTGAGCTGGCTAGTGGTCGGATGGATTATATCCGGCTCAAGGGACTCAAGGAGATTGACTTTGGCGCCTTTGAGGGCCAGCAGGAATTCCTCAACCCTCCTTTGGATCCCAAAGTTGGCTATGGCGATTACTTTGTGACCTATGGGGGCGAGGCGTCGTCAGCGGTTCAAAAGCGGATGAAGGAGACGGTGACGGCCATTCTTGAAGAAAACCTTGGCCAGACCCTGCTTGCCGTCAGCCACGGTGGTGCTATTGCCCTCTTTTATCGGGGAGTCTTAGAAAACTTTCCTCAGGTGCGTATGCGCAACTGCAATATTTTAGAATTCACCTATGAGGATGGTGCCTATGACCTCCTATCAATCTATGATCCAGTTAATGATCTCCTGCTCTATGATCAGCAAGGAGGCGTACACCCTGAGGCAGGCTTGCGCGTTTAATCGGACAGATGCAGGATAAACAAGCAATCATAGAATAGTATCAATTTTTCAAAGAAAAAGATGAGAAAAGGCTTGCAAAACAAGGTAAAATAGAAGCAATAGTAACAAAAGTGAGGTAAATCAAATGACAAAATTAACCTTTCCAGATGGGTTCCTGTGGGGCGGTGCGACTGCAGCTAACCAATGTGAGGGTGCCTATGATGTGGACGGACGTGGCCTAGCCAACGTAGATGTTGCGCCAATTGGACCAGATCGTGGACCAGTGATTATCGGAAAACGCAAGATGTTCGATTTTGAAGACGGCTATCACTACCCAGCCAAGGTCGGGATTGACATGTATCATCGCTTCAAGGAAGACATTGCCCTCTTTGGTGAAATGGGCTTTAAAACCTACCGTTTGTCGATTGCTTGGAGCCGTATTTTCCCTAAAGGCGATGAGCTTGAGCCAAATGAAAAAGGCCTTCAATTTTATGAAGACCTCTTCAAAGAGTGCCACAAGTATGGGATTGAGCCTTTGGTGACCATCACTCACTTTGACTGTCCAATGCATCTAATCAAAGAGTACGGTGGTTGGCGCAATCGCAAAATGTTAGAATTTTATGAGCGGCTTTGCCGGACCCTCTTCACACGCTATAAGGGATTGGTTAAATACTGGTTGACCTTCAACGAAATCAACATGATTCTCCATGCCCCATTCATGGGAGCAGGCCTCTACTTTGAAGAGGGAGAAAATGTTGAGCAAGTCAAATATCAAGCAGCTCATCATGAATTAGTAGCCTCAGCTATTGCGACCAAAATTGCTCATGAAATTGATCCTGAAAACAAGGTTGGATGTATGCTTGCTGCTGGTCAATACTATCCAAATACGCCACATCCGCGTGATGTTTGGGAGTCCATCAATCTTGACCGCGAAGGCTACTTCTTTGTTGATGTTCAAGCGCGTGGAGAATACCCTAACTACGCTAAAAAAGAATGGGAACGTAAAGGCATTGAAATCGCTATGGAAGACGGCGACCTTGACGTCTTGAAGGAACACACAGTTGACTTTATTTCCTTCTCTTACTATTCAAGCCGGGTGGCCTCTGGTGACCCAGAAGTCAAAGATAAGACCGCTGGAAACATCTTTGCTTCGATCAAAAATCCGTATTTGGAGGCTTCTGAGTGGGGCTGGCAGATTGACCCACTTGGCCTTCGGATCACCCTCAATGTGATCTGGGACCGTTACCAAAAACCCCTCTTTATCGTGGAAAATGGTCTAGGGGCCATCGACACGCCAGATGAGAACGGTTATGTGGAAGATGACTACCGGATCAACTACCTGGCTGAGCACATTAAGACCATGCGGGACGCGATCAATGAAGATGGCGTAGAGCTTTGGGGCTACACGACTTGGGGCTGTATCGACCTCGTTTCAGCAGGTACTGGTGAGATGAAGAAACGCTATGGTTTCATCTATGTGGACCTTGATAATGAAGGCAAGGGAACCCTTAAACGTTCTAAGAAGAAATCCTTCGATTGGTACAAGGAAGTTATCGCAACCAACGGTGCTTCTGTTAACTAATTTGGCTCCAACTCACTCGGTACTCCTTAGCCGAGTGAGTTTTTAATCATTAGAAAGTCTCACACAGTTAGTCGGAAAGAATAGTTCCAGTAATGGCCTAATGGACTTCTGTTACCAAAGTCGATCAGCCTGTATATTCTGTTTGAGGTAGTGAGTGACAGTTTGTCCTGCCTTCTCTGTGATGATCAGGCAAGCAACTAGGCTGGTCACAGCATTATTGAACCAAGCCCTAATCTCTGCTGGAGCCATTAGGAAAAATGGCCGGTAGATTTCATATAATCAAGAAAGGGGTTCTTATGCACCGTCTAAAACTAAATGGGAAAATTCTCTTGGTTTACCTCTTGGGAAATCTGATTTTGGCCTTCGGCGTTTGCCTTAATACCAAGACTAGCCTGGGGGTCTCTCCTGTGACGTCGGTGCCCTTTAACCTGTCTCAGATTCTGCCCATTCCCTTTTCAGTCATCAATTTTGCCTACCTCTGTTTTTTGATTTTGGTCCAGTTTGCTCTTTTGCGAAAGGCTTCTAGCTTGACGCAATTCAGCCAGATACTGGCTAGTTTCTTGTTGAGTTTCTTCATTCAAATCTTTGATCCCATTCTTCTTGTTCCGGATCATCTGGTTTGGCGGGTCTTAGCTCTATGTCTTGGGATTGTAGCGACGGGGATCGGCGTTTCCTTATCTGTTGGCATGCGGGTCATTCCCATCTCAGGCGATGCCCTGGCTGACGTCATTGGGCGTATCACTGGGCGTGGGTTTGGCTTTGGAAAGAATGTCTTGGATGCGGTATCTATCACGGTTTCCATTCTTTTGGGATTAATCTTTAAAGGCAGTTTACTAGGAATTGGACCGGGAACGGTCCTAGCCATGATCTGTACAGGCCGTGTAGTAGCTCTGGTTCATCCTATGACAGAAAGGCTCTATCAGAAATGGAGCTGATCCCGTTAATCGTTTCAAGAGCCGACAAACCATTTCAAAAGGAGACTTTCTTCTCTTGAAATGGTATTTTTTTCAAATAGCTTGAAATAGGTGCTTCTCTTATGGTAAACTGGACAAGGTTTATTAAAGGATGAAGGGGATTATTATGAAGAAACCACATATTACACTAGGGACACTGGTAGTCTACTTAATAGGAACAGTGGTCTTGTCCTTAGGGATTTGCCTTAGTGCTAAGAGCAATCTTGGCGTTTCACCAGTAACCAGTATCATTTTTGCGTTAGCAGCTGTAACTGGCCGTTCTTTTGCAGAGACAAATTTTGTCTACCTGTGTTTTTTAATTTTTGTCCAGTTTTTATTGCTTAAAAAGGAATTTAGGCTGCGCGAGACGGCTCAAATTTTAGCCAGTTTTTTAGGCAGTCTTTTCATTGACTTGTTTGACAAACAATTGCCGATGCCGGAGCAACTGGGCTGGAAGATCATTTTTTTGGCCATCGGTATCTGCCTGGTCGGTATCGGTGCTTCTCTCATGGTTGGCATGAATGTTATTCCCAATCCCGCAGATGCCTTAGCACATGTGATTGGTAAGGTAACGGGAAAAGGCTTTGGGACAGGCAAGAATATTTTAGACATTATATCCATTATGGCGGCAGTCCTTGTGGGATTACTCTTTGCGGGACGCTTGGTCGGTCTTGGTCTAGGCACGGTTTTGGGAATGATTTTCACCGGCCGAATCATCTCTTGGTTCCATCCTTTGACGGAGAAGTGGTATGAAAAGTTAACCCATCCCAAAGGGCTGTAAAATACTGAGTTAAGAGATGGGATTTAGACAAACCTTGACTGAAGCGACTCCTTAGGGCGATTAAGAAGCTTTAATAGATAAGTTTTTCTAAAGGAAATGATACAAAAGGCCCATGTGTCAACTATAGTGGTTTGTTGATGCATGGGCTTTTAATACTCTTGGAAAATCAAGACTAGTCCTTATCAATTCGCTTCGATGAACTCCCGTTCTATCATCAGTTTCGCTTCCTAGGCCAGAGTGATTTCCTTTGAGTATTAGGCTGACAATCGGTTTTAAGAGAACTCATAAAAAAGGGGCTTGGTCTAAATTGAACCAAGCCTCTTTTTGTCGCCGGCGATGGCGTTTTTTATTTTATTGAACCTTGTCGTCTTTGTCCAAGGCATCTTTGACAGCATTGATAGCGCCAGTCGCAGCACCTTTCACATCTTCGACGATTTCTTTGCCTTTAGCGATTGTCTTTTCAACCAGGCCTTCTGATTCGAGCTCAGCATCACCAGTTGCTTTACCGATCACTTCTTTAGCAGAACCTTTCAATTGGTCCAATTTGGCATCAAATTTTTCAGACATACGGTGTCTCCTTTATATTTCTACTTTCTCTCAAAGAAGAAAGAAACCACAGCAATTACGAGAACTGCTCCTATAATTGACGGAACAAGTGCCATGCCTGCTAGGCTAGGACCCCAATGTCCAAAGAGACTTTGTCCGATAGACGACCCTGCGAGTCCAGCAAGAATATTGGCAATGCATCCCATCTTATGACCACGATTGGTGATAGAACCAGCTATGGCACCGATCAAGGCTCCGATAATGATTGACCAAATCATAGTACTCCCTCCTTTCAAAACCAACTAAAGGTAAACGCTTTACCTTTGTAACATTAGTATAACATAGAGTCTTTCTAAAGTCTAATGGAAGGCTCGATTGGTTGAGAGATAGTCAGGAAAATGATTCGTTTTGGCAATTGGGCTAAGCCTGTCGCGAGAAAGGAGGTTGGACATTAAACAGGAGCGATCACCGATGATTAGAGACTTCAGTTGACCTTGTTTTCAATGCTTCCACATGGTAAAATCTTCAGTTTTAGACAAGTTTTAAAAAATTAAGCAATTGTTTTAAAAAAATTAAACAAATAGTTGACATAGAGCAAGTCCTCTGTTAAAATTTATTTAAACAAATATTTTAAAACAATAAAGTGGAGATTTAAGTGATGAAAAAAATACTGACCAACAAATTGTTTATGGGGACCTTTGCCTCTGATTTGATTTCTAACCTAGGAGATACCCTATATTATCTAGCCCTGATGACCTATGTTTTGAGTTTGCCAGATGCGAGGTTCGCGATTGCAGCGGTTAGCTTGTCTGAAATTCTTCCCATGTTTTTAGCCCTACCGATTGGCCTCAAAGCAGATAAGACGCGAGAGAAGCTACCAGCCATTTTTCTAACACTAGTAGTAAGAATCATCCTCTATGCTGGACTTGGCTTACTGATGGGATTTGAGCCAGCTCTTTGGATTGTTCTGGTTGCCTGTGTCATCAACCTTATCTCAGACCTGGCAGGTCAATATGAAAATGGTTTGTTTGGTCCTATTACCTTGCGCATTTTGGAAGAGGAGGAGCGCGAGCCAGCAATGGCTTTTAAACAAACCGTGCGCTCTATTTCTGGCTTAGGCTTTCAACTCCTGGGCGCTATCTTGATTACGCTGCTAACCTATCAGGAATTGGCCTTTGTCAATGCTGGGACTTTTGCGTTATCAGCTGTGATTTTGGTAATCTTGCGACCCAGCCTCCAAGGACTATTGAACCAAGAGCCTATTCAGATCAGCACCAGCAGCGAGGATTTGTCTGCCAGTAATCCTTTGGTAGAGCTCTTTAAAAATGCCCGCTTTGCCTTTGTCGAGTTGATGAAAATCCCAGGCCTTCGGATGACCATGCTTGTCATTCCAGCCCTCAACGCAGTTCTCAGTGTTTTGGAGACCCTCCTCTTGCTTTCTATGAAAGAGTATCCGCATATGATCATCGGAAACGTGGCGACGACCCTCATGCTGATGACAATTAGTATTTTGGTCGGCCAAGTGTTGGGTGGTATGCTCGCTATGGGACCCATGCGTCAAGTGGCTATTGCTAAGATTATTTTCTTTGCTTCAGTCACACCAGTCTTGATCTTTTTAGCCTTTTTAGCCCAGAGTACTGGTTTGGTAATGCTTAGTCTTTGCCTTGCAGCCTTGGGAGGAGGTTTAGCTACCCCTAAGCTTCAGGCCTTGATTTTAAACCATATGCCAGAAGAGCGTTTGGCAACTGTCGGAGCAGCCATTGACAGCTACTTCACGGCAGGTATCTTAATCGCTCGGGTTGGAACAGCTGCGGCAGTTGTCCTTATCAGTGTTAGCCAATTGGCAAGTGTTTATCTGGTTTTAAGCCTGGCCTTATTTGCCTGCAGTCTGGTAAGACTTGGCAAAACATGCTATACTAAACAAGACAAAGAGTCGTGAGAAGTGAGGTAGAAACTATGGACAGCCATTATTCAGAATTGGACAGTCAAATCTTAGATTATCTTTATGTGCCCTTGATTGCAACTGCCCAAAAGGAGGATTTTGAATGGGACATGACTCCCAGAGAGAGGGAGATTCTAGCAGAAGCCTGGGAGGTCTTTGAGGCCTTACAGCAGGACTTAGCTCCTTTAAAAACGCGAATTGAGGCGGCCCTGCCCTTTACTAAAGTAGGTCTTTCCCTGGCCCATCTCGCCTATTTTTATCTGCTGGATCAAGGCAAAAGGCCTTCTAGCTGGGAGGAGTTTCTGAATCAGTTAGCTTCCCTTTCAGAAGGGGACCTGCTCTTTTGCTTGAGCGTGGGCTTATCGGTCGAACTAGACAGGGAGATCGAGGACACGCAGGTCTCCTTGATAGCAGCCATCGAGCAGTCTGATATGAAGCCTGCAGAAAAATGGTACTGGTCTCAAGCGGTGTGGCACCCTTTAGAGACCATGCAAGAGATCACTGACCTACTGAGTGAGATTGGGGTGCGCTACCAACCCTACTTTGATAAGTATCAGAAAGAGCGCGAAGCCTTTGCAGCAAGGATAGATCTTGAGGAATTGATGAACGCGGTGCCTCATGTCCAGAATGCCTTAGGGAATGCTTTATCAGACGGAGCCATCAGACTTTTTGTGATCAGCCCCTGGCATACGCGTTTCTCTTTAGTGGGGCTGGATAAGTTAACGAATCTTGGCTTAATCGTTACGCTATCAACGAGGATGGATAGGGTCCTTCAGGAGCGAAATGTGTTTGATATGGAAGATTTTGTTGCCACCTTAAAAGTAATCGGAGACGAGACCCGTTACCAGATTTTAGTCGAGCTGCTCAAGCCCCATGCCAAGAACAAGGACATCGCAGAAAAGCTAGGGATCACCAATGCGGCAGTTTCCTTCCACACGCAGAAGTTGATCACCTCGCAAGTCCTTGTCTATGCCGGAGAGGATAAGCCTCAGAAATACCAAATCAACCAAAGACTGCTGGAAGCTTTGATTGATAAATTGCAGACGGATTTGACTTAAACAAGGAAATGGGAAACTAACGACTTCTTGATTAGTGAGACCAAACGGACGGTTGGATATGGATGAGAGAAGTAGCTAACTAGAACCCTAAAGATGGAGATGAGAAAATGATTTATCTGAAAAATGGCCAGTGGCTAAATGAGCACGGAAGACCTTTGACGCTCCAAGAGCGAGAAGCAGCGGGACAGCAAGTGCGAAGCGAGTTGAATAATCAATTAAGGAATCAGGGATTTGAAGGGTTCCTAAAGAGCTGGTTGCTTAAAAGGATTAGAGTGTCTGGTTAGTAGACTAGGGCAAACAGGTTTAAGAAGACTTCGTTAGAATAAACTAGAAGCTCTCTTTGCCTTTTTTCAGGAAAAAGGATATAATAGCTCAAGGAAAACGATTGCGTTAAACTTAAGTCAACAGACGACTTCAGCTAATGTAGAAGTTTAGGAGTGATTATATGACGACCTTGGCCGATGTAGCACGGCTCGCTAATGTATCAAAGATGACTGTTTCTCGGGTGATCAACCATCCAGATAAGGTTACAGAAGAATTACGCCAATTAGTGATTGCTGCAATGGAAGAGCTGAATTATAAACCGAATGTTGCTGCAAAAGCTCTGGCGCAACAGCGAACTCGAATCGTACAAGTCCTTATATTGGAGAAGATGGATGTGGTAGAGCCTTACTATATTGATCTTTTAGCTGGTATTGCAGATGAACTGAACCAACGGAACTATACCTTGCAACTAGTCACCAATCCTCAGTTGGTGACAGATCGATGCGATGGCTATATTGTTACAGGAGCTCGAACGGTAGATTACTCTTGGTTGAAGCATTTGAATAAACCTCTTGTTCTATTTGGGGAGAACCAAGCAGGCCTGCCTTTTGTTGATTCAGATAATCGTCAGGCAACAAAATCAGCGACTGAGTTTGCTTTATCAAAGGGATATGAACAGGTTATTTTCATTGGGATTGACTTGCTTGAAACCTTTGCAATGGAGAGAGAATCAGGTTACATGGAAGCGATGAAAGGACGGGAGACTTGTTTGTATCGGCTAGAAAACCGTTCCCGAGTAGCTGAGCAATTTATCCAAAACCTTGAGGTGAAGGGGAAGGTGCCAGAGAACATTTGTTTTGTTTGTGCATCGGATCGCTTGGCCTTAGGAATTACAAGAGGTCTGCAAGGCTTGGGAAAATTGATTCCTCAGGATGCAGGTGTGATTGGGTTTGATGGTTTCTTCCTGGATCGCATATCGAGGCCGACTTTGACAACTATGAAGCAACCAATCCGACAAATGGGAGCCTTAAGTGTTCAGCGTTTGATGACCCTTGTTGATGGTCAGTCTTTGGACAACCTGGGTATATACTGCCATGCTAGTTTAATTGAGCGCGAGACTACCCCTTAGTAGTCTTTTTTTTATCTGGAATATCAGATCTAAAGAAAGTGGGAGTGGGAAGAACTCCAACAAACGAAAAAGAGTTCGTCTTCGCTATCTTATTTCAAGGCTCAGACCTAAAACCGTCCACTGGACAGTTTTACTCTCCCCTCCTCTGCACAGTTGATTGGGCCAGTTTTGGAGCCTATCAAGCCAACAAAACTGCTAATCAGCAGTGATTGCTTGAAACTAAAGTTTCTTTTGACACTGACGTCGTCATCTCTATTTCCAACTTCCCAAGGTCCCCCGGACCTTTGGAACTATGCAGGACAACTCTGAAACTGGCAAAGTAAGGATTATCTCTTTTTAATTTCTAGGAGACAACCTTGGACAGACCAACCTCAGATTGTCCAAGCCTCAACCACTGTGTCAAACTGTTTTTCTATCATAGTTTCAAAAGAGCTGACTTTTTTCCGGCCTCATTAAAGAGTAGGATTGAAAGCTTAAAAATGTTACCGCTAACATGAAGGAAAACGCTTGCGTAAAAATCGTCGAATTGTATATACTGGTAATAGATTTAGAAAACAAATGGATGTGGAGGAATCTATGAAAACGAAATCGATTCAAGAAACGCAATCGCGAGGCATGCTAGAGAGGAAGCAGGTTTTTGGTATTCGTAAATTAAGCGTGGGTGTTGCTTCCGTCGGGATCGCAGTAGCACTCTTCTTGAGCGGAATTGGACAAGTGGTAGAGGCTAATGAAGTCACACCTGTTGTAGAAACCAGTCAATTGGCTCCAGATATCACCACCAGTACAGAGGAGACGGAAATAGCAGCCTCTGCGGCTGAATCCTCAGATGTTGAAAATAGCGCTTTACAGTCGCCGACTGCTGTAGCAGAGGCGCCGATTGCTGAAGGGGCTATTCGCTTGCATTTTGAAAACGTTGAGAGTTCTGAGCCAGAACGTCAAGGTTTATGGACTTGGGGAGGAGTAGAAACCCCGTCAAATGGTGATAAATGGCCGACAGACACAGCAAATTTCTCCAACCAGCAGGTGGATGACTACGGTCATTATGTGGATATCAAAAAGTCTGAAACTCCGGCCACGATTGGATATTTGGTCCTCAAGGACGGGGAGAAAATAACAGAGTCTGACCAAAAAATTGAACTTTTGACTCCCGAACAAAACGAAGCCTGGGTAGCGAAGGACTACAGTGTTTCGAGCTACGAACCCCTCAAAGATGAGAATATGCTTCGCATCAACTACAAACGTGAGGATAACAATTACGATGGTTGGGGCGTCTGGACTTGGGGAGACACACTGGAAGCTAGTAAGGATTGGCCTGCTGGAGCTCTTGATTTTAAAGTAGGGAAATATGGTGCCTACGCCGATATCCCGCTATCTAGAGCCTTGGATTCAAAATTAGGTTTTCTCTTGCTTAACCAACAAAATCCAGATCTTCCAGGAAATAAGACCGCTGATCTAGTTTTTGCAGATCGGAAGCGTCACAGTCAGATTTTCCTCCGTCAGGGTGATGACAAGGTCTATACAAATCCATACTTTGTTGAGGAGAAAGTAGAGCTTGATACCAGTCAAGCTACCCCAGGGGTCAAAAATGTAACAGTTGCGGCTAGTCTGAAAGCTCCTTTTAATTACAATGAAAGCGGCTTAGTTTCTCTCAAAATCACTAATCCAGAACAAGCTGAGATTGTTAAAGTGGAAGTTGACACTAGTGCTATCGGAGGTGGGGTTGTCCCAGTGTCGACTGAGTTAAATCGTGTAACAATCAAGGCAACATCAGTTACCCCACCTGGAACATATAGCCTGCCAGTCAGAGTTTACGATAAGGACAATGGTTACTATGAAACCAAGTTGGATGTAACAGTTGCTAAGAGGGAAAAGGCAGAAGGTGAGAAAGACTGGGATGAGCAAGTCATCTATTTCATGCTGACCGACCGATTCTACAATGGTGATAAGAGCAATGACAAGTTAGTTGAAGGACCAATAACCAATCCTCGAGGCCTTTATCAAGGTGGTGATTTTAAGGGTGTGACAGCTAAGCTAGATTATTTGAAAACATTAGGTGTAAATGCTATCTGGCTGACACCGATTGTGGAAAATATCTCTCACAATGCTGGAAATGAAAAAGACGGTGACTATTATGCCTACCATGGTTATTGGGCATCTAATTTTGAAAAACTCAATCCTCATTTGGGGACGCTGGATGATTTTCATGAGTTGATTGATGCAGCAGCCGAAAAAGGAATCAAGATTATTGTAGACGTGGTGCTTAACCATTCGGGTTATGGAACAGATGATATCTTCGCTGGCATGGTGCGAACTCAAGAAGAAGATAAACAAGGTGACGATCAATTGGGGTCATTGGCAGGGTTGCCTGACTTTAAAACAGAGAATGCAGCCATTCGAAAACAATTGGTCGATTGGCAAGCTTCTTGGCTGGAGCGTTCAAAGACTGCTAAGGGGAATTCTATCTATGGATTCCGCGTGGACACAGTTAAACATGTCGATGACACAACATGGCAACATTTCAAGAATGAATTGGTCGATCGTGATCCAGACTTCCACTTGATTGGCGAAACTTGGGGAGCTAATTACAAGGATACCAAGGGAGACCTAGGTATTGGAACCATGGATAGCCTACTGGACTTTGGCTTTAAGGATATTGCTAAGTATCTGGTTAACGGTCAGCTTAAGGCGGCTGGTAAAGAGTTGGAGGAACGCAGCAAAGTTTTGACCAGTGCAGCATCTCTTGGACAATTTTTGGGTAGTCACGATGAGGATGGTTTCCTGCATGGTCTTGGCGGTGCGGAGAAAGAAGGTAATCTTGATAAGCTTAAATTAGCAGCTAGCCTCTTAGTGACGGCTAAAGGACAACCAGTCATCTATTATGGCGAGGAATTGGGGCAATCAGGGAAAAATAACTGGCCTGTTTACGACAACCGCTATGATTTTGATTGGACCAAGGCTGAAACGAGCGATATTCAAAAACACTATCAAAAATTGCTAGCTTTCCGCAACGCACATTCGGAGTTGCTTTCTCGTGGAGATACAACAACATTAGGAGCAAGTGATGGTCAAGGCTGGCTCCTGACCAAGCGTTCGCACAAGGACCAAACTGCCTATGTCTTGTTGTCGACCAATACTGAGAGCAAGCCAATGGCAATCGAGGTATCTGATAAGGATACTGTTGTGGCTGATGCTTACACAGGTAAGACTTACAAGGCGATTGAGAGAGATGGGAAATGGCTTGTTGAAGTCGAACTCCCAACAGCTGCTCAAGGGGGTACCATGCTCTTGCAGACACAGGAAGGAGAGATTGTTAATGCAAGGGTTGAAGAGGAGAAGGCAGAGGATCCGATTGCAGCAGGCTATTTCCGTGTTCACTTTAAGAAATTACCGTCTGACAATCTGTCTAGCCTAGGTTTGTGGACTTGGGGAGATGTGGAAACACCGTCATCTGAAATCGGAGGCTGGCCGACAGGTGCAACTAGCTTTAGTACGGCAAAAGAAGATGACTACGGCTATTACCTAGATCTCAAGATGAAGGATGATGCTGCAAGCAAAATCAATCTTTTAATCAACAACTCAGCTGGTGAGAACCTTACGGGAGATAAGACAGTTGAGCGCATTAGCCCTAAGATGAATGAAGTTTGGTTTGATGAAAACTACGACATCAGTCATTATCCACCACTTAAGGCGGGATATATTCGGATTAATTACTACCGAACTGATGGGGACTATGATCAAAAGGCGCTTTGGATTTGGGGAGATATCACGGATGTTAAGCTTGGTGATTGGCCAAACGGAATCGATTTTGAAAATCAAGGCAAATATGGTGCTTATGTCGATGTCAAATTGACAGATCTTCCAAACTCAATTGGTTTCTTGTTACTCGATAAAAGCAAGTCAGGAGATGATGTGAAAATTCAACAAAAAGACTATCAGTTTACAGATTTGAAAAATCAAACCCAAATCTTCCTTCGGGATGATGATGCGACCGTCTATACTAATCCTTATTTTGTCAATAATGTTCGTATGGCGGGAGCATCCCACACTAGCTTAACAGCCCTAGAAGCAACCTTCACAACCTTGGAAGGAACAGATAAGGACAGCATCCTAGAGAAATTAACCGTAACAGATAAAAACGGGCAAGTAGTCGAAATAAAAGACCTTGTTTTGGATGCTGCCAGCAATAAGGTGAAGGTGATGGGAGACTTCAACCGAGAGAATGCAGGCTATACCCTAAGGTATGAGAATGACAGCTTTACGACAAGGATGGGCTGGCAGTTGAAGGATGAACTCTATGCCTACGATGGTGAGCTGGGTGCCCGCGTTCGTCAATCTGGTCGGATAGTGGACATGACCCTTTGGTCACCGAGTGCAGAGCAAGTCTCTCTAGTCCTGTATGACAAAAAAGAACCTACCAATGTGGTTGGTAAATTGGCTATGACTAAGGGGGATAAGGGGCAATGGGATCATACCCTAAATGAACAATCAGGCTTAGGGATAGAGGACTATCGTGGTTACTATTACCATTATGAAATTGTTCACGATGGCCAACCAGTTCTTGTGCTAGATCCGTATGCCAAATCTCTGGCTGCCTGGAACAGTGATCTGGCAGAAACAGCTCCTTCTGAGCGCGTGGCTAAGGCAGCCATTGTAGATCCTAAGGAAGCTGGTCCAAGTGACTTAGATTATGCAAGCATTCCAAACTTCAAGCAACGTGAAGATGCGATTATTTATGAAGCCCATGTTCGTGATTTTACATCCGATCCGGCCATTTCAGATGAATTGAAGGCTCAGTTTGGGACTTTTGCAGCCTTCGCAGAACGTTTGAAATACCTTAAGGATTTAGGAGTGACCCATATTCAGTTACTTCCAGTTATGAGTTACTATTATGTTAATGAGTTGAAAAATGCAGAGCGAATGAACGATTATGCCTCTAGCAATAGTAACTACAACTGGGGCTATGATCCGCAGAGCTACTTTGCCTTGACGGGCATGTATTCGACTGATCCAAGTAATCCGCTGAAACGCATTGAAGAATTTAAAAACCTTGTCAATGAAATTCATAAACAAGGCATGGGTGTTATTCTGGATGTGGTTTATAACCATACAGCCAAGACATTCCTGTTTGAGGACTTAGAGCCGAATTATTACCATTTTATGGAAGCAGACGGGACAGCTAAGACCAGCTTTGGTGGAGGGCGTTTAGGGACAACTCACCACATGAGCCGTCGTGTCCTGGTGGATTCGATCAAATATTTTGTTGATGAATTTAAGGTGGACGGTTTCCGCTTTGATATGATGGGAGACCATGATGCGGTATCTATTGAGACAGCCTTTAAAGAAGCTCAGAAACTTAACCCTAATATCTTGATGCTTGGTGAGGGGTGGAGAACCTTTGCAGGGGATGCTAATCAGCCAGTGAAGCCTGCTGATCAGGATTGGATGAGTTCGACAGATACGGTTGCCGTTTTCTCAGATGATATCCGCAATCTCCTCAAATCAGGCTATCCCAATGAAGGTCAACCAGCCTTCATTACAGGTGGTCCTAAGAATGTGGAAAGTGTCTTTAACAATATTAAGGCTCAACCGAGTAATTTCTTGGCGGACGATCCAGGAGATGTCATCCAATACATTGCGGCTCATGACAATTTGACCCTCTTTGATATCATTGCTCAGTCAATCAAAAAAGATCCGTCTCTAGCGGAGAATAATGCTGAAATTCATCGTCGTCAGCGTTTAGGTAACTTGCTCATATTAACTTCTCAAGGGACACCGTTTATCCACTCTGGTCAAGAATATGGGCGTACTAAACAATTCCGACATCCAGATTATAAAGTTCCTGTTTCAGAAGATCGGGTACCGAACAAGGCTCATCTGTTAACGACGGCAGACGGGACACCGTTTGACTATCCGTACTTTATTCATGATTCTTATGATGCTTCAGATGCAGTCAATAAGTTTGACTGGGCTAAGCCAACAGATAGTCAGCTCTACCCAGAAAATGTTAATACGGTAGCCTTTACCAAAGGATTGATTGAATTGCGTAAGTCGACAGATGCCTTTCGTATACCAACAAAAGAGGATGTTGACAAGAGAGTCAGCCTGATTTCTATCCCAGGTCAACACGGCATCGCTCAAGACGACGTGGTGATTGCCTATCAAGCTGTTGCCAGTAACGGTGATCGCTATGCTATCTTTGTCAATGCAGATAGTAAGGAACGGCAATTTGTTCTGACAGATAGCTATAAGGCCTTGCTTAAGGGGGAAGTTCTCGTTGATGGTCAACGTGCAGGTACTAAAGCTCTGGCAGAATTGGTCGGGGTCAACTTGACGGATGAAGCAGTCGTCCTTGCTCCTTTAACTGCAACAGTCATTCGCTTACCTCATCTCAGTTCCCAAGTGCCAGATGTAGCACCTCTGGAAGAAGAAAAACCTAAGCTGAACGTTATCACCATGGAACGTAGAATCGAGAAAGAACTTGCTATTAAGGAGGAAGTTCGTTACGATGAGAGTCTGCCAATTGGGCAATCCTACCTTCTTCAAGAAGGGCGAGCAGGCAAATTGGTTTCTATTTATCAAGACTTAGTGGTCGACGGAAAAGTAGTGTCTACAAGGTTGGTGTCAGAGACAGTTGTTGGTGATCAACTTCGCATTTTAGTGAAGGGAAGTAAGCAATCAACGACTGAATCGGACGCATCAGGCTTCTTGGGCACCCCTGTTCAGAAGTCAATCGTAACGACAAGTCTTACCAATTCATCAACTCTCCCAGCAACTGGTGAAGTTACTAGTGACTTAGCCCTCGTAGGTTTCGGTTTAGCTGGCCTAGGGATGGCACTTGCGACACAGGGAGGAAAGAAAAAGTCAGAAGACTCTGTTCTTGATAGTTAACTTGCTGTACAATTTAAATAGCGTATAGAGGTGACTATAGATGTGGGATTAGGAGGCTGTGAAGAGTATCTCACCCTCCTAATTTTTTACTTTAATCGTTTGACTTATACTCGTTAAAATTAAAATCAGCCTTTGAAAATAGGTTGCCTAGCTTACTGGATATAACAAATAAGGTCCGATAGATGAGAAAACGCTAGATAAACCATAAGAGATTAGGGTAGACATCTGTTTTTGTACTAAATTATAGCAAAAAAGATGCGTATCGGCAGTTGATTAGAATTTCTTACTCTCTGCCATACAAAATGTTAGGGCAAATCAAATGCATATAGGAACATTCGTGAATCGGTGACACTAAACTAGACAGATTTTATAAAGTACTCTACACTAAAATAAAAAGGAGAACATCGTGTCTAGAAAAATCCGCCGTCTCTTTACAGATGACTTTAAGCACCAAATCGTGGATCTGCACCATCCCGGTATGAAACGAAGTGCCCTGATCAAAGAATATAATTTAACATCCGCTACCTTTGACAAATGGGTAAGACAAACCAAAACAACTGGATGTGGGTAAAAAGATGAGGCTCAGACGTAAGAAATTTCATCTTAGTTTGGCTTTTGATCAATATTTGAGAGTCAAAAAGGGAGGAGGGAGGATAAAACACCAAACAGAGGTTCATGCGTTTGTCCTGTTATTTTGCAGGACAAACGCATGAAGAAACCATCGTTTTCAACATCTTTCACAGACTACTTTCCCTCTTTTTAGCTATAATAGTTAGAGGAGGTGTTTTTATGCCGGAGATTGTCAAGTTCTTAATGTCTGTTCACGACCTGCGTGACCATCGCAAAGTCCATCACCTGTTGTCTGATATTATCCTCCTCATCTTCTTTGCCCGTCTAGCTGGGGCCGAGTACTGGGAGGAAATTGAAGATTTCGGTAAGGCCTATGAGTCTTCCTTGCGTGCCCTTCTTAAACTGGATAATGGGATTCCTTCTCATGACACCCTGCAGCGTGTTTTCGCAACCTTGGATCCTCAAGTCTTGGTAACCGTCACGTTGATGTGGTCAAACCTACTTGAAGAGGCTAGACTGTCTGCGACCACTTTTCCGACCTTTGCCAAAAATCTTCTGGCTATTGATGGGAAAACAATTAGGGGCAATGGCAGTGCCACTCAAAAAGCCCTTCACATTGTGTCTGCCTATGCGACAGAGCAGGGCATCTGTTACGGTCAAGTCGCAACCGATGAAAAAAGTAATGAAATCACAG
>NZ_JBEPLO010000010.1:0-82129 GCF_040545225.1 Streptococcus rupicaprae
GAGAGATGGATCAATCATTACCCCAAACGACTACTAAACTACAAGACGCCTAGAGAAGTTTTAACAACTGGCTAACTTGGACTTGAAATTTGGCTATTTGATAGAATAAGAGCCTATTTCAAGAAAAACAAGCAAAAAGATTGTAAGCGATAACCCTTTGTAGTATAATAGATGATGTAACATTATATTTTATGAAAGAGGAACTTTTAATGAGTAAAATCGTTGTTGTTGGTGCAAACCACGCTGGTACAGCCTGTATCAAAACTATGTTGACAAACTACGGCAATGCAAACGAAATCGTCGTGTTTGACCAAAACTCTAACATTTCTTTCCTTGGGTGTGGGATGGCGCTTTGGATCGGTGAGCAAATTGCCGGTAGCGAAGGTCTCTTCTACTCTAATAAAGAAGAATTGGAAAGCCTTGGCGCAACAGTTTACATGGAGTCACCAGTACAACACATCGACTACGATGCTAAGACTGTTACAGCTCTTGTCAACGGCCAAGAGCATGTGGAATCGTTTGACAAATTGATCTTTGCGACTGGTTCACAACCAATCTTGCCACCAATCAAGGGTGCTGAAATCAAAGAAGGTTCATTGGAATTTGAAGCGACACTTGAAAACCTTCAATTCGTGAAATTGTACCAGAACTCAGCTGACGTTATCGAACGCTTGAAGAACAAGGACATCAACCGTGTAGCAGTCGTAGGTGCTGGTTACATCGGTGTTGAGCTTGCGGAAGCTTTCCAACGTAAGGGCAAAGAAGTTGTTCTGATCGACGTTGTTGATACTTGCTTGGCTGGTTACTATGACCGCGACCTCAGCGATTTGATGGCTAAAAACCTTGAGGACAATGGTATCCAATTGGCCTTCGGTGAGACTGTTAAAGAAGTGGCTGGTGATGGCAAAGTTGAAAAAATCATCACTGACAAGAACGAATACGATGTGGACATGGTTATCCTTGCAGTTGGTTTCCGTCCAAACACTGCCTTTGCTGGCGAGCAAATCGAGCGCTTCCGCAACGGTGCCTTCCTTGTTAACAAACAACAAGAAACATCTATTCCAGGCGTTTACGCCATCGGTGACTGTGCGACAATCTATGACAACGCTTTGAAAGACACAAGCTACATCGCGCTTGCTTCAAACGCTGTTCGTACAGGTATTGTGGCTGCTCACAACGCATGTGGCACTGAACTTGAAGGTATCGGTGTACAAGGTTCTAACGGTATCTCTATCTATGGTCTTAACCTTGTATCAACTGGTTTGACTTTGGAAAAAGCGACTCGTCTTGGCTTCAATGCTGCAGTGACTGAGTACACTGATAACCAAAAACCAGAATTCATGGAACATGGTAACTTCCCAGTAACCATCAAGATTGTTTACGATAAGGATTCTCGTCGTATCCTTGGTGCGCAAATGGCTGCGCGTGAAGACATCTCTATGGGGATCCACATGTTCTCACTCGCTATCCAAGAAGGCGTGACCATCGAGAAATTAGCCTTGACAGATATCTTCTTCTTGCCACATTTCAACAAGCCATACAACTACATCACGATGGCTGCCTTGAGTGCAGAGTAAATCAAGTTGGAAAAAACCTGATGCGTCAGGTTTTTTCCTTTACCTTAAAAATTTTTGGTATAATGAAGAGAAGTGTTTGCTACCTTGTAGGAACTATTCTTGGGTAAGAGACTGCGTATGACGTTTGAGGCACAGAGAAGCAACCAGCGTCCATGCCATGACTCTATTGTTCCAGGAAACCTTGCAATAGTTAAAAAGGTTAGTATTTGAGAGTGATAAACGCTCCATAAATTTATGTTACGAGGAAGAGAAGGATGCACCATATCAAATGCCCCCATTGTGGCACAGCTTTTCAGATTAATGAAACAGAATACAGCGAACTGCTCAGTCAAGTCCGTACAGCGGCGTTTGAGGAGGAAATCCATGACCGTTTGGCAAGAGAGCTGGATTTGGCCCACGAGAAAGCCAAGAATGAACAGCAGCGCCTTTTGGAAGAAAAAAACACTGCCATTCAGGCTCTAACTAGCCAAATCGAGCAATTTGACACGCAAAAAGAGCTGATCAAAAAATCAACTGAGCAGGAGATGGCTGATCAGCTGACTAAGAAGGATCAGGAGATTCTATCTCTTCAAGCTCAACTGGACCGTTTGAAACTAGAACATGAAAACCAGCTCCAGATCAGCCTCAGCCAGATTGAAAAAGAGCGAGACCAGGCCAAAAACCAGCTCCTTCTTCAGGAAAAAGAAAGCCAACTAGCCCTGACAGCTGTCCAAAACGATTATCAAGTCCAGTTAAAAGCGGCCAATGAGCAGGTGGAGTTCTATAAAAACTTTAAGGCCCAGCAGTCAACCAAGGCTATCGGCGAGAGCTTAGAAGCCTATGCGGAAACCGAGTTCAACAAGGTCCGGGCTTATGCCTTTCCGCGTGCCTCCTTTGGCAAGGACAATGAGGTATCCGGATCTGGCTCCAAGGGAGACTTTATCTTCCGTGAGACGGATGAGAATGGCGTGGAGTTCATTTCCATCATGTTTGAGATGAAAAACGAGGCCGATACGACCAAGACCAAGCACAAAAACGCAGACTTTTTCAAGGAATTGGACAAGGACAGACGGGAGAAAAAGTGTGAATATGCCGTCCTTGTGAGCATGCTAGAAGCTGACAACGACTACTACAACACGGGTATCGTGGATGTCAGCCACGCCTATGAGAAGATGTACGTGGTTCGTCCCCAGTTCTTTATCCAGCTGATTGGGCTTTTGCGAAATGCTGCGCTTAATAGCTTGGCCTACAAGCAAGAGCTGGCCTTGATCCGAGAACAACATATCGATATCACGCATTTTGAAGAAGACTTGGAGACATTCAAGACCGCCTTTGCCAAGAACTACAATTCGGCCAGCACCAATTTTGGCAAGGCCATTGATGAGATTGATAAGGCCATCAGGCGGATGGAGGAGGTCAAGCGTTTCCTAACCACTTCTGAAAATCAGCTCCGCCTAGCCAACAACAAGCTAGAAGATGTCTCCGTCAAAAAGCTCACCCGCAATAACCCCACCATGCGGGAGAAGTTTGAGGAGTTGGCAACGTAGGAGCAGTATGATGGGAGTCTGCTGATAACTAGAAATCAAGGAAGTTAATGAGTTGGAGAAGTTTGTCTGTTTTCATTAGTGAAACTATATTGCCTTGCCATAATGGACAGAATCATTGGCAAAATAGATTATGCCAAAAGCATGAGGAAAACGTCGGTTTCAGCCACCTTGTTTTCGTAGACAGTTGTATTTTTAGGATGATATTTTGGTATCTGTCATAAGGAAAGTCAGTGATCATTATACTAAATAAAATTCAAAAATAGATAATTTAGTGCATTACTGACTGATTCTCAAATAAAACAGTATTGGTTGATTTCCAAACGTCGCAATTAGATAAAAACTGCTTCAGTAATTCACGGGACTGTTAGAGAAGCGTGCTACAGAACTAGAAAACGTGGTGGCAGTAAGGCTAGACAAGCTAAGATCAAGTAAACGACCCCTTTACCCCTTCTATTTTTGATTTTGAATGAGTATTAAAATGTAAGAACCTGTGAAGATGTTTAAAAAATGGATGGACTAGAAAAAGGCTACATCCATTTTCTTTCACGAATAGTCACGCCAAACACATGAAGCAAAGATGGTTTTAGAAAACAAATTTTCGGGGAATTAGTGTGCTTTTTAGATAAAATTTGTGGTATCATTTCTGTGAGATGAACAGAATGGTACCGATTAGCCGAAATATTTTCAAGAATTTTTTTGAAAAAATGCAGGTGGCTAGAAAATAGTTGCATGCATTTTCTTCATGCGTATGGCGTGATAAATAGTCAAAAAACATTGACAACGCTTTCTTTTTTTTTTTTTTTATATAATAATCTTGGAATAGAAAAAAGAGTATCCCGTTGATGAAAGGAGGTTAACATTAAGAAAAACGGGAAATGTTTGATAGGAATCATTAGTTATAGAAAGGAACTCAGTCAATGTCTACTAAATCTAATATTCTCAAACTGTTTTTGGGTGTTTCATTTGTTCTAGGAGTTGGAAGTCCAGTTTTGGCCGCGCAGAACGGTGGTTACTGGTCTTATGGAGGCCATCACGATCCCAACAATTGGGGAGCTTTTTCTAGCTATCGTCACGATTATCTGTGGCATTGGGCAAGCGTTACCAGAGCTAGTGATAGTAGAGGGGATTATAAAGCAGCCGATAGGCATTATACCGCATATGCCTTCATCAATACAAGCTTTGGCGAGCATGCTTGGTTTGATTGTGGGACAAACTAGCTTGGTTTTTAGAGGGAGTGGGAAAGAACGCCAACAAGCGAAAAAGAGTTCGTCTTCACTGTCTTATATCAAGGCTCAAACCTGAAACTGTCCACTGGACAGTTTCACTCCCACCCTCGCACAGTTAATTAGGTCAGTTTTGGAGCCTAAAAAACCAACAAAATTGCCAATCAATCACTGCGTCAAGCTGTTTTTTCTACCATTGTTTCAGTAGGACTGACTTTTTACTCAGTCTATTAGAGTGAACCATAAAACTAAAAAGAGTATAACAGTCACGGAAAAGGCTGTTTGAGATTGCAAAATGTAGGGTAATAAGTCTATTCACCTAAACTGATTTCAAAAAATAGGTGTGGCGAAAAGGAGAGTAGATTGCCTAGAGTGAGGCGGTCTAGGCCCTAAACTATTGCACTTTGCTTAACCAATTTAAGACCCTGTATTCACAATAGAAGTACGGACTAGAATGGACTAATTTTAGCTTACTCAATATCAGATTTCTGGAAATACGGTCATTATTCCTGCAAAAAATTGTTCACATTTGGACAAAAACTAGTCTAATCAGCTTAGTATCCCTATTGTGAATACAGATTCTAAAATCGAGTGGAGCGGTTAGGACTTTTTATTCCAGACTGGCTGTACAGATGGAGAGGTAAAATGAAACGATTCTTTCTTTTATTTTCAAATCTACTGTTAACTGTTTTTGTAGTTTGGTTGATTAGTGGACGTGTTACTCAGTTACGGTATGGAAGCTATCCTAGCTTATTTATCCATCAAATAGTGACAGAATCTCCAGCAAATTTAGAAACTCTTGATGCTGAATTAGAGAAGCTTGCTGTAAAAACAGATAGTACGATTGCGAAAGTTTTGGCTGTTCCGCAAGAGAGTGGTGAGGCCAATTTTTTCTATCAGGTTTATGGCCACGGAAAATTACCTAAGGAATTATCACCTGCAACGGAGCAAATGGTCCTTAGCTATCAAAAGCAAGCTACCTCTTATGCTATTATTGATGGTCCGTTGACGGTTCAGGCGCTGGTTGACTTCTTTTTAGGTTTGGGTTATCAAGCGATTCCCAAGCTACCTGAGTCACCTTGGTTATTCGCCTTGTTCGCTTTATCTCGAGGATCTCAGCTACTAGCGGTTTTGATTTGTATATTGACTTTTACGGCCTTGACCCTAATTTATCGGATTACAGAGCTGAAAGCAGTTGGAATTAACCTTTTATCAGGTCAGTCGTTACTCAGTATTAGTCTAGCGAGTATTCTAAAAGATATTATAGGGACAAGTATAGCTACCTTGGTCTCGCTGTTACTTGGTAGCGCTTGGTTATTTTATAGAGGATTAGGGGAATGGTTTTTTATATCCTTTTTATTAGCTAGTTTACTTATTTATCAATTCATTTTGATTTCAATTTCTGCTTTTCTGACACTCGTCTATGTTTTTGGCGTCAGAAAGAACCATATTCTTCCCATTATCAAAGGGAGGCTACCCTTGCTCGGTTTGTTGAGTCTAATGTTGGGAGGGCAATTCTTAGCCATTACTATTGTTGGAGTTAGCCTCAATCGCGTCTTGATTTATCAGAATGAAATGAGCTTACAAGAACAGTCTAAGTCAGATTGGACCAAGGAGCCAGACCTTGTCAATATGAGTTTTAATCTAGCAGTTGGAGAAAGGGATAGACAGGCTACCTATTTTGATAAGTGGTATCCGTTTATCAATAAGGCAGTTGAAGCCAATGTTGCTATGCTGGTTCAAAACAATTTGACACAGTATGTTTTTTCAGATCAGAATAACCAAGGTGTAAAAAAAACAGATTATCATCCGGATGGCAACACCCTCTATGTTACTGTGAACTATCTTGATAAGCAATCCATCGATGTAGATGCTAAGGTAAGACAGCAATTAGAAGAACTCTTGCCGGGTCAGTATGGCCTGCTGTTGCCTTATTCTTTGAAAGATAGAGCTAATGATTACGTAGAACTTTATAGCAAAGAGTTGAACGATAGATTCAAGACTGATGAATCAACAGCCCTTCAGCCAATAAATCCGATTGTCGGTTATCTTTCGGATGGGAGAGAATACTTTTTGTATAATCAGACGGCCATTACTTCCCAACAGTATTTAACTGATCCAATTATTGTGGTGATAACCCCTAAGTCAACAGGAAGTAGTTCATTAGCACGGCAATTTTGGGGAAATGCATTTACCAATCACCTATTTTTCAGTGACTATGCAACCGCTAAACGTTTGCTTGAAGAGGAACAGTTGTTACCTTACATCTCCTATATCGAAAATAGTCGCTTGCTCTATCAGAGACAACTTGAACACATCGCTTCGGAACGATTACTCAGTCTAGGAGGCAGTATTCTAGGCATAGCGACATCAGTTCTTCTATTTCAGTCAATGAATCTCCTTTATTTTGAGCAATTTCGCAGAGAGATTTTTATTAAACGTCTTTCAGGTCTAGGATTTCTTCAGCTACATAGAGACTATTTGACTGCCCAATTAGCGATATTCTTTTTGGCATTTGCTGTATTGGTTTGGTTAAAGATTCCTTTATTTTTAAATAGTTTGACATTTTTGATTTTCTGGTTAAATGCCCTCCTTACGCTAATTTATAGAGCGCATCGTGAAAAATTGAGCCCAGCAACCGTTTTGAAAGGAGCTTAGAGATGATTACACTTCAATCTATATCGAAATCATTCGGGCAACGGCAATTGTTTCAAAAACTCAATTTAACCTTTGAGGCAGGTAAGGTTTATGCTCTGGTTGGTAAGAGTGGTAGTGGTAAAACAACTTTGCTCAATATGATAGGTAAGCTAGAAAAAGAGGATTCAGGGAATATTTTTTATAACGATAAATCTCTGCAATCAATAAGTGATTTAACTTTTTTTCGTCGCCATTTGGGTTACCTTTTCCAAAACTTTGGCCTATTAGATAACCAGAGCATTCAAGACAATCTTGAGTTAGGGCTTATTGGTAAAAAAATGGGAAAGCAGGAAAAAACGAGAGCCCTTTATCAGGCATTAGAGCAAGTAAATCTAGGTTATTTAGAGTTGAATAGAAAGATTTTTGAGCTTTCAGGAGGCGAAGCGCAACGGGTCGCTCTTGCAAAAATTATTCTTAAAAACCCCCCGCTTATTTTAGCAGATGAGCCAACAGCAGCACTGGATCCTAAAAATTCAGAGGCTATTATGACTTTGTTGCTACAATTGAAATCTCCTGAGCGGTTGATTATTATCGCTACTCATAATCCAGCAATATGGGAGAAAGCAGATTGTGTCATTAGGATTGAGGAGATTGTGACTCTCGAGTCTTGTAAGTTGTAAGAGAGTTTAAAAATGATTCTGACTTTTCACATTTAAGGACATTAGTTCTTCTGGTGTGTGACATCGATAAAAACGAACAAAAAGGGATTTTGAGTAGCAAAAGACTAAATGTGTTGGTTTTTTAAATTTAGTTTAAACTTTTATCTCAAAAATGGTTTTTTGATTTTTGACACGCCAAACACATGAAGCAAAGATGGTTTCAGAAAACAAATTTTCGGGGAATTAGTGTACTTTTTAGATAAAATTTGTGGTATCATTTCTGTGAGATGAACAGAATGGTACCGATTAGCGGAATGTTTTCAAGAATTTTTTTTGAAAAATGCATGTAGCTAGAAAATGGTTGCATGCATTTTCTTCATGCGTACGGCGTGGGTTTTTGACTACTCCCCCTAGTTTTTCCCCTTCTTTTATGGTAAAATAAACCCATGTTATCAGGAATTATCAATGTCAAAAAAGAAGCTGGCATGACCAGTCATGATGTGGTTTTTCGCTTGCGGAAAATCCTGCGTGAAAAAAAGATTGGACACGGTGGAACGCTGGATCCCGATGTAACGGGTGTCCTGCCTGTTGCCGTCGGAAAAGCTACCCGGCTGATTGAGTATATGCAAGAAGAAGGGAAAATTTACGAGGGAGAGATTACCCTGGGCTTTTCCACCACCACAGAAGACGCCAGTGGGGAAATGGTTGAAAGGACCCCTGTTGAGGCCAGTTTAAGCGAGGAAGAAGTGGATAGAGCCATGGCGACCTTTGTCGGCCAGATTACCCAGATTCCACCTATGTATTCCGCTGTCAAGGTCAATGGTCGCAAGCTCTACGAATACGCCAGAGCAAGGGAAGAAGTGGAGCGTCCCGAGCGTCAGGTGGTCATTCATTCCTTTGAGCGGACCAGTCCCTTGGTCTTGGTGGATGGCTTGGCCCATTTTGGTTTTCGGGTGAAATGCAGTAAGGGGACCTATGTGCGGACGCTGTCGGTAGATTTGGGGCAAAGGCTGGGCTACGCTAGCCACATGTCACAATTGGTCCGTACATCAGCATCAGGTCTAGTGATTGACCAGTCCCTGACGCTGGCAGAAATCGCTCAGAAAGTGGACGAGGGAAGCTGGGATTTTCTATTACCGATCGCGTCTGGCTTAGGAGATTTGCCACGGGTCAGTTTGGATGAGGAACTGAGTCAGGAAATTCTTTACGGGAGATTTATCGCCTTGCCTGATATGGAAGACGAGGTGCTTGCTGCCTTTAAAGGGGAACAGTTGCTTGCTATACTTGAGAAGAGAGAGGAACTCTATAAGCCGAGAAAAGTCTTTCTTTAAGGAAATATGGTAGAATAAAAAGCATGAAGGTTTACAAGATTAGCGATTACCGAGATATCGCACAAGCAGAGGACACTGTCCTCGTTTTAGGGTATTTTGATGGCTTGCATCTAGGGCATCAAGGCTTGTTTCAGGAGGCGAAAAAATTAGCCAAAGACCTTGGTCTAAAGGTCGCTGTCCTGACTTTTCCAGAATCTCCCAAATTGGCTTTTAGCCGTTTTGAGCCAGAACTTTTGCTCCATCTCAATAGCCCAGAAGACCGCCTAAGGAAATTTGAGAAAGCAGGAGTGGATTTCCTCTATCTGATTGATTTTACAGGGGAGTTTGCCCAAAATTCCTCTGAAGAGTTCATAGGCCATTATGTCAAAAAAATACGGGCCCAAGCTCTGGTCGCTGGTTTTGACTATCGGTTTGGCAGTGATCAAAAAGATAGCCATTACCTAAAAGAGGTTTTGGATTGTCCCGTTCACATCGTGGCCGAGCAACAATGGAAGGGAGAGAAAATCTCATCCACTCGGATACGTCAGGCCGTCTTAGATGGTCAGGTGGCAGAGGCGCGTGAACTCTTGGGCTATACCTATAGCACCAGAGGACTTGTCGTTCATGGAGATGCTAGGGGGCGAACCATCGGTTATCCGACAGCCAATCTGGCGCCTTTGGATAGGGTTTTTCTGCCAGGAGACGGTGTTTATGTGGCTGATGTTGAAATCAAAGGAAGGCTATACAGGTCTATGGCTAGTGTTGGCAAAAATGTGACCTTTGATGGCCAGGAGTTGCGCATAGAAGCCCATATTCTCGATTTTGAAGGGAATTTGTACGGTCAGATGATTCGGATTCACTGGTTGGATAAGCTGCGCGACATGGTGAAATTCGATGGCATTGACAGTTTGACCCGACAATTGGCAGACGATGAAGAAAAAGTTCGGACATGGAAGGCATAAAAACACGAAAAAGTCTAGCAAAATGATTTAAAATATTGTATAATATTAGGGACTGAATGACGAGGACGAGTGTATGATTACCTTATTTTTATCCCCAAGCTGTACTTCTTGCCGTAAGGCAAGGGCTTGGTTGACCAAGCATAATGTACCTTTTAAAGAACACAATATTATGACGAGTCCCTTATCGGCAGACGAGCTCAAGCATATCCTGTCCCTGACGGAAAATGGTACGGATGATCTCATATCAACTCGGTCTAAGATTTTCCAGAAGTTGAACATCGACGTGGATGACTTGTCTATTTCTGAGCTGATTAAGCTGATTGAAGATTATCCTAGCCTCTTGCGTCGTCCTATTTTGCTGGACAGCAAGCGCATGCAGATCGGGTTTAATGAGGATGAGATTCGTACCTTTTTGTCGCGGGATTATCGCAAGCAAGAATTGAAAAATGCAACTTTGAAAGCGGAGATTGGTTAGTGATGGATAAGCAGTATTCCTATCCTTTAAATTTTTTGTGGAGCACTGATGAGATGACCTCAGTGCTTTCTTTTTTAAATCAGGTTGAAGCAGCCTATGAAGGTGGGGTAGAGGCTTTAAAGGTTCTCGAAACCTATCGCCAGTTTAAAACGGTAGTCCCAAGTAAGGGAGAAGAGCGTCAGATTGACCGTGATTTTGAAGCGGTAAGTGGCTACTCGACCTATCGGGTGGTACAAGCAGCAAGGGAACAGGGAAGGGGGAAAATTCGTCTTGGAAGCTAAATTTGATTTTGCTAAATCCCTCGTCTGTTCAGCGGGTGAATATTTAAAGGCAGGCATGGACCAGCCCCTAGCCATCACCGAAAAGACTGATTTCACAGACCTGGTCACGGACATGGATAGGAAGGTCCAGGATTTTTTGATCTCGGAGATTTTAAGTCAGTATCCGGCAGACCATTTCCTGGCAGAAGAAGAGGACTACAAACAGCCCATTGATAAGGGTGCGGTTTGGGTGATTGATCCCATAGATGGGACCAATAATTTTGTGGCCCAAAAGTGTGATTTTGCGATTTCCCTAGCTTATTTTGAGGATGGCGTAGGGCAGTTCGGTCTGATTTACGATGTTATGGCAGAGCAGTTGTTTTACGGCGGGGGGCAGTTTGATGTTTTTTGCAATGATCAACCCTTACCTGCCTATCAAGCCAAACGATTGAGCAAATCCCTTTTGGCCATCAATCCAGGCATGTACCGTCACAATATTCAAGGCCTGGCTGGCCTCGCTGATCAGGTTTTGGGCATTCGCACCTACGGCTCAGCGGCGATCAGTATGGCCAAGGTCTTATCGGGCCAGCTCTTGGGCTATATTTCCCATATTAGCCCTTGGGATTATGCGGCTGCCAAAGTCATGGGAGAGCGCCTTGGCTATGTGACAATCGGCCTCGTAGAAGAATTGAATTTTCAGGACCGTCAGTATGTCATGATGGTTCCTGCCTGTCAGCTTGATGTGATAACAGAAATTTTGGAGCATTCACAGTGACCTTACCACAATCCTTTATTGATAAATACACACAATTGCTTGGAGATGAAGCCCAAGCTTTTTTAGAGAGCTTTGATAAGCCAGCCGTTTCAGGCTTTCGAGTCAATCCTTTGAAGGCTCAAACGAAGGAATTTGACCTAAAAATTGCTCAGACGCCCTGGTCTTACTATGGCAAGGTTTCAGGGAAATCCATTGAACATGTGACAGGACTGGTGTATTCTCAGGAGCCTGCGGCTCAGATGGTTGGGCAAATTGCTGCGCCTCAAAAAGGCATGCGGGTCTTGGACTTGGCAGCAGCACCAGGTGGTAAATCAACGCACTTGCTCAGTTATCTGGATAACACAGGGCTTCTCGTCTCCAATGAAATCAATAAGAAGCGGAGTAAGATTTTGGTGGAGAACATTGAGCGCTTTGGGGCGCGTAATGTTGTGGTGACCAATGAATCTCCGGAACGCTTGGCCAAGGTTTTCCCAGCCTATTTTGATTTGATCGTCCTAGATGCGCCTTGCTCGGGAGAAGGGATGTTTCGAAAGGATCCAGAGGCTGTCCAATATTGGTCAGAAGCCTATCCATCCCAATGTGCTAGTCTGCAAAAAGAGATTTTGAACGCCGCCTTGACCATGTTAGCCCCTGGAGGGAGCCTGGTCTATTCCACCTGTACTTGGTCCCCAGAAGAAAACGAAGAGGTGGTGGAATGGCTCTTAGAGCAAGAAGAGCAACTGAGTCTGGTTCCCATTGAGCTCTTAAATGGCATGGTAGCTGGTATCAAGCAACCGCAAACGGCTCGGATGTATCCCCATCGCTTTAAAGGAGAGGGCCAGTTTGTGGCCAAGTTTCAGGATAAAAGGCCAAGTCAGGCATCGGTTAAGTTAAAACCAGGCAAATCCAATCTCACCAGGGACCAGCTTGCTTACTGGCAAGCCTTTGCCAAAGACCATTTGACCGTTTCTCTTAAAGGCTTAATGCAGGTTTTCGGAGAGGAACTTTATCTTTTGCCAGAGGGCTTACCTGATTTGTCCAAGCTTAAGATTGCCCGTAATGGTCTGCATTTGGGGACCTTTAAAACCAAGCGCTTTGAACCAAGCTTTGCCTTGGGACTTGCTTTGAGGCCGGATGAGGTTTCAAGGACCATTGCTTTGACGCCAGATGACTTTGGCCGCTATGTGACAGGAGAGGCCCTTTCCTTGCCCTTAGACCTTCCTAATGGTTGGTATCAAGTCGTTGTGGAGGGCAATGGCCTGGGCTTTGCCAAGTGGGTCAACGGAACACTCAAAAACTACTTTCCAAAAGGCCTCAGGATGAAATAAACTACTTTCAAAATAAGGTTATCTATGTTATAGTGGAAAGAGAGAATTTTGGTGAAATCCCTTGATTCAATTTAGTTAGACAAAGAATGATAGCTAAAGCGATTTAGGGAGACAGTCTGCCATAAAAGTTACTCTAAGAAGGAGAAAAAAGTGAAAAAACGATATCCATTCGGACGCCTGGTCTTATTAGGATTGGCCAGCCTCAGTTTGACAGCCTGTGCTAGCTGGATTGACCGCGGCGAATCTATTACTGCGGTAGGCTCGACAGCCCTTCAACCCTTGGTTGAGGCAGCAGCTTATGAGTTTGGTCAGGACAATATCGGAAAGACCATCAATGTACAAGGTGGGGGTTCTGGAACAGGTTTATCACAGGTTCAGTCTGGTGCAGTCCAGATTGGCAACAGTGACCTTTTTGCTGAGGAAAAAGATGGCATCGATGCCTCTGCCCTAGTTGACCACCAAGTTGCTGTGGCAGGGATGGCTGTTATCGCGAATAGCAAGGTGACAGTTGATGATTTAACAACAGAAGAATTACAAAAGATTTTCACAGGAGAGATCACCAACTGGAAGGAACTGGGTGGTGAAGATTTAGAGATTTCCATCATCAACCGTGCGGCTAGCTCAGGTTCTCGAGCGACTTTTGACTCTATTATTATGGATGGCAAGTCGGCTAAGCAAAGTCAGGAGCAAGATTCCAACGGGATGGTTAAGTCTATCGTTGCGCAAACCCCCGGAGCCATTTCTTATTTGGCCTTTGCCTACGTGGATGATTCCGTTAAGAGCTTGAAGTTGAATGGCTTTGAAGCAACGGCTGAGAATGTCACGACTAACAATTGGCCACTATGGGCTTATGAGCATATGTATACGCAAAAAGAAATTGACAGTCTGACCCAAGAATTCATGGAATACATGATGAGCCAAGAAGTTCAAGAGGGGATCGTACCAACCATGGGTTATATTTCAATCAACGATATGAAGGTTGAGAAGACAGCTGACGGTCAGGTAAGACCCAAGTAAGGAGTAGAGATGAAAAATCAAGAATTAGCCAAACAGTTAACCACTCCCTCCAAGAATTCCCGTCTGGAGAAGTTTGGAAGGACGATTACTTTCTTCTGTTTGACGTTGATCGTTTTTGTAGTGGCCATGATCCTCATTTTTGTGGCTCAAAAAGGTTTATCGACCTTCTTTGTGAACAAGGTAAACCCCTTTGATTTCCTCTTTGGGAGCCAATGGCAGCCAGGGGTAAAGGATGCTAATGGTCAGCCTTATCTTGGGGCACTTCCGATGATTCTGGGGTCTTTTATTGTAACGATTTTGTCGGCCATTATTGCGACGCCTTTTGCGATCGGGGCTGCGGTCTTTATGACAGAAGTGTCTCCCAAGTATGGTGCTAAAATCCTTCAACCCGTTATCGAACTTCTGGTAGGGATTCCCTCGGTTGTTTATGGTTTTATCGGTTTGCAGGTAGTCGTGCCCTTTGTTCGGTCAATTTTTGGCGGCACAGGGTTTGGTATCTTGTCAGGGGTCTTTGTCCTCTTTGTCATGATCCTGCCGACGGTTACCTTTATGACCGTTGATAGCCTTCGTGCAGTGCCACGCCATTATAAGGAAGCCAGTCTCGCCATGGGAGCAACCCGCTGGCAGACAGTTTGGCGTGTTATTTTAAATGCGGCGCGTCCAGGGATTTTTACTGCAGTTATTTTTGGGATGGCGCGTGCCTTCGGGGAAGCCTTGGCGATTCAGATGGTGGTTGGTAACTCAGCCGTTATCCCGACCTCATTGACGACACCAGCGGCAACCTTGACATCGGTCTTGACCATGGGGATCGGAAATACGGTGATGGGAACTGTTCAAAATAACGTTCTTTGGTCCTTAGCCTTGGTCTTGCTCTTTATGAGTTTGGCATTCAATATGTTGATGAAATTGATTACGAGAGAGGGTAAGAAAAATTATGCACGCTAAAAAGATCGATAAAGTAGCTACTTGGGTGCTCTACAGCATTGCCACCATCATCGTCACGATTCTTACGTCCTTGATTCTCTTTATTTTGGCAAGGGGAATTCCTCATATCAGTTGGTCTTTCTTGACAGGCCAGTCCTCGTCTTATCAAGCTGGTGGTGGGATCGGGATTCAGCTCTATAACTCTTTCTTCTTGCTGGTTGTGACCTTGATCATCTCCATTCCTATTTCCATGGGAGCTGGGATTTACCTGGCTGAATATGCCAAAAAAGGGCCTTTGACAAACTTTATCAGAACCTGTATTGAGATTTTGTCTTCCTTACCGTCTGTGGTTGTCGGTCTCTTTGGTTATCTGATTTTTGTAGTCCAGTTCCAATATGGCTTTTCCATTATTTCAGGTGCCTTGGCCTTGACTGTTTTCAACTTGCCGCAGATGACACGGACAGTTGAAGATAGCTTGCGAAATGTCCACCATACCCAGCGTGAAGCGGGGCTAGCCTTGGGGTTGTCTCGTTGGGAGACGGTCCTACACGTGGTTATTCCAGAAGCCTTGCCAGGGATTGTCACAGGGATTGTCTTGGCTTCAGGGCGTATCTTTGGTGAGGCTGCGGCCTTGATCTACACGGCTGGTCAATCTGCTCCAGCCCTCGATTGGTCTAACTGGAATGTCCTCAGTGTCACCAGTCCGATTTCGATCTTCCGTCAGGCTGAGACCCTAGCGGTTCATATCTGGAAGGTCAATAGTGAAGGAACCATCCCAGATGCGGTTCAGGTTTCTGCGGGAAGTGCAGCAGTGCTTTTGATTTTCATCTTGATTTTCAACCTTTCTGCACGTTATATCGGTCAGACCTTATACAAGAAATTAACCTCAGCAGAATAATCTAAGAGCGTTGGCGCTAAGGTCATTTTCGGGGATAATCCTGAGGTGAGCTTTCAGGTGGCTAGGAGACGGTCCATCTGCAAGGCCAATATGGCCGAACTGTGAGTGTCGGAGAGAGAGTTTGAAAACGCCTCCGATGCCTTTCCCAACTCTTGTCAAACAAAGGAGAACTAATGGCGGATTACAATTGGAATGAACGGCATATCATTACCTTTCCAGAAGAAAAGGTGGCCCTTGAAACCAAGGATCTTCATGTCTACTATGGCCCTAATGAAGCCATCAAAGGCATTGATATGCAATTTGAAAAAAATAAAATTACGGCCTTGATTGGCCCATCAGGGTGTGGCAAGTCAACTTATCTCCGTAGCCTTAATCGGATGAACGATACCATTGACATCGCAAAAGTGACTGGAAATATTCTCTACGAGGGAATTGATGTTAACCGTCCAGACATGAATGTCTACGAAGTGCGCAAACACATCGGTATGGTGTTTCAGAGACCCAACCCGTTTGCCAAATCCATTTACAAGAATATCACCTTTGCCTACGAGCGCGCAGGGGTGAAGGATAAGCAATTCTTAGATGAGATTGTGGAAACCTCTCTTAAGCAGGCAGCCCTGTGGGACCAGGTTAAGGATGACCTTCACAAATCAGCCTTCACTCTTTCAGGCGGTCAGCAGCAACGGCTTTGCATTGCGCGTGCCATTGCGGTCAAGCCAGATATCTTGCTGATGGATGAACCAGCTTCAGCCTTGGATCCTATTTCAACCATGCAGCTGGAAGAGACCATGCTCGACTTGAAGAAGAACTACACCATCATCATCGTGACCCACAACATGCAACAGGCCGCTCGGGCCAGCGACTACACTGCCTTTTTCTACTTGGGAGATTTGATTGAGTATGACAAGACCATCAATGTCTTCCAAAATGCTAAGTTGCAGTCTACGTCAGACTACGTAACAGGCCGTTTCGGATAGGAGGAATCATGTCAGAATCTATTTTAAGTGTGAGAGACCTCTCGGTTTACTACCGGAAGAAAAAGGCTCTGGACAATGTGTCTATGGACTTTCAGGCCAATGAAATCACGGCTCTTATCGGCCCATCTGGATCAGGAAAATCGACACTTCTGCGGTCAATTAACCGCATGAATGACCTCAATCCTGAGGCCACGGTGACAGGCTCGGTGACCTATAACGGCCACAATGTTTACAGCCCTCGAACCGATACGGTAGACCTGCGTAAGGAAATTGGGATGGTTTTCCAACAACCCAACCCCTTCCCGATGACCATTTATGAGAACGTGGTTTATGGCCTTCGCCTGAAGGGCATCAAGGACAAGGCTGTCTTGGATGAAGTGGTCGAACGCTCTCTCAAAGGTGCCTCTATCTGGGAAGAAGTGAAGGACCGCCTCAACGACTCAGCCGTTGGCTTATCTGGTGGCCAGCAACAACGGGTCTGTGTAGCACGTGTCTTGGCAACCAGCCCAAAGCTCATTCTCTTAGACGAACCGACGTCAGCCCTTGACCCTATTTCAGCAGGTAAGATCGAAGAGACGCTCTATGAGTTAAAGAAGGATTACACCCTTCTTTTGGTGACACGCTCCATGCAGCAGGCGTCTCGGATTTCGGACCGCACGGGCTTTTTCCTTGGTGGGAAGTTGATTGAGTACGGGGAGACGCGCAAAATGTTCCTTAACCCACAGCATAAGGAAACAGAAGACTATATTACTGGTAAATTTGGTTAAAAGGAGATCGCTATGTTGAGAACACAATTTGAAGAAGAATTAGACAAGCTGCATAATCAGTTTTATGCTATGGGGACAGAGGTCCTGGCTCAAATCAACCGTACGGTTCGTGCCTTTGTCAGCCATGACCGCGAGTTGGCCCAAGAAATCATCGAAAAAGATGAAATCGTCAATAACTATGAAGTGAAACTTGAAAAGAAATCTCTGGAAATCATTGCCCTTCAACAGCCCGTTGCCCATGACCTTCGGACAGTTATCACCGTATTGAAGGCCTCGAGCGATGTGGAGCGGATGGGAGATCATGCCTTGTCGATTGCCCAGGCGACTATCCGAATGAAAGGCGAGGTTCGTCTGAAGGATGTAGAAGAAGAGATCAGCAAAATGGGACGTGCGGTTAAGCTCATGGTTGAAGAGACCATGCACGCCTATATCAAGGGTGACGATGAAAAGGCTAGAGAAATTGCAGCTTCGGATAAGGATATTGATGCGCATTACGATAGGATCCAAGCCTTAGCAATCGAGCGAATCAAGGAAAATCCAGAAGCTATCATTGCTGGTAAAGATTATTTCCAAGTCTTGACCTATCTGGAGCGTATTGGGGACTATGCGACAAACATCTGTGAGTGGGTGGTCTACCTGAAGACAGGGAAAATCATTGAGTTATAACTGGTCAACCAGCATAGTGTCTATGGGTTTACACGAAAAGAATTTATACTGAACGAAAGACAAAACCTGAATAAAGCAATGGTTATCAAGCAAGGATCTGTTTAAGATACATCAGCAAAAAAACTTTGAGAAAACCACTACGTTCAGATTTTGAATTTTAATGAGTATTATTAGAAAACCTGATAAAAAAGAACCACCTAGTGTCGAAGCTAGGTGGATTCTTTGTCTGTTAGGATAGGTGTGACTTGGTGAAAGACCAGTTGCCAATCCTCATGGCGACGCCAGAGCGAAGTGTGGGTATGGGGGCCTAACCTGTAATGGATTAGCATGCTTTTTTGGCTAATCGGGGTCATGCGAAATTGTCTGAGGGTCTCAGGCTGTTTTTGCTTTTCTGCCAGGTAAGCCAATTTGTTTAGGGTTCGTCCCCTGGCCTCAATGATGGCCAAGTCTTCTGATAATAGATCCTGCCACTGACCTTCTTCTGCTAGGATGTAGGATTCAAAACGGTAAAGTTTGTTAAAGACATTGTCTATAACTTCGTCCTCATCAATGGCCAAGGGTTCGACATGAATATCGATATCAAAGATCCCATATTTGATTTTGAGGAGGTCTTCGACTTGCTCGGTAACCTCATGACTCTCGTAGACAGAGAGATCGGGATGCATTTCAAGGACGATGTCAAGGTAGATGTTGCTGCCATAGCTCCGACCCCGAATAGCTTTGATAGATGAAATTTTGGGAAGTAGAAGGATATCCTGGCTGTATTTGGCCAAAAGTTGTTCGTCAAAACCATCTGATAGCGTAAAATAGGATTCCATAAAAATCCCATAAGCGGTTTTTAGGATCAGGCCGGTGATCAAAATAGCGGCGATTTTATCAATAATGGGAAGGTCATAGGCAGAGGCTAAGATGGCAATGCTGGCTCCGAGAGAGGTAAGGGCATCAGAGAGATTGTCCTTGGCGGCAGCTTTCAAGGCCTTGGAATGGACCTTTTTGGCCAGTTTGTTATTGTAGTGGTAAACGCTAAACATAATGAGGGCAGAAATGCCCCCGACCCAGGCGCCAAGAGGATCAACAGGCACGGTTTGCGGATTAAACAAACTCTGTATGGTTTTAAAGAGGACATCAAACCCAACGGCAAACATTAAAAAAGAAGTGACAAGACTAGTCAGGTCTTCGATTTTCCAATGCCCGAATTTATGATCGGTATCAGCTGGCCGTCGGGCTAGTCTTAGACCAATCAAGACAGCCAAATTGGCAAGGATATCACTCATATTGTTAAAGCCATCTGCCATCAAGGAAGCGGAATGAAAGAGATTTCCTGCACTTACCTTAACAATTGAGAGTAAAATATAAGAAGTAATGCCAATCAGGGCGCCGCGCTCTGCCAGTTTGAGATTAGTAGTGGCTTGGTTCATAGATGATTCTTTCTAGGATAGTGTGTTCTTATTATAACTAAGATAAGGCATTTTTTCAAATCTTCTTGGTCGAGAATTTTGACGGATAAGTTGACACCTACACATGTTAGGAGGGTTATTAGTTGCGTATGGATAACAGGAGAGGCCTTTGAGAGGGGATTTTATGATATAATGGAAGGGTTAGAACAGAAAGTGAGACGATATGCATTCTTTATTAAAAGGTATGAACGATAGACAGGCAGAAGCTGTGCAGACAACTGAAGGCCCTCTCTTAATCATGGCGGGGGCCGGATCAGGTAAGACTCGGGTCTTGACCCATCGGATTGCCTACTTGATTGATGAAAAGATGGTTAACCCTTGGAATATCCTGGCTATCACCTTTACCAATAAGGCGGCTCGGGAGATGAAGGAACGGGCCATGGCCCTCAATCCAGCTACTCAGGACAGTCTGATTGCGACCTTCCACTCCATGTGCGTGCGGATTTTGCGTCGTGATGCAGACCATATAGGCTACAATCGCAACTTTACCATTGTTGACCCTGGTGAGCAGCGGACGCTGATGAAGCGTATTCTAAAAAATCTCAATCTTGACCCTAAGAAGTGGAGCGAACGCTCTATTTTGGGAACGATTTCCAATGCCAAGAATGACCTGATTGATGAAGTGGCTTATGAGAACCTGGCAGGCGATCTCTACACGCAGATCGTCGCCAAGTGCTATAAGGCTTACCAGAAAGAACTCCGCCAATCAGAAGCGGTGGATTTTGATGACCTGATCATGCTGACCCTGCGTCTCTTTGACCAGCATCCTGATGTGTTGACCTATTACCAGCAGCGCTATCAGTATATCCATGTGGATGAGTACCAGGATACCAACCATGCCCAGTACCAGCTGGTCAAGCTCTTGGCTTCGCGTTTTAAAAATATTTGCGTGGTCGGAGATGCGGACCAGTCTATTTATGGCTGGCGAGGGGCGGATATGCAGAATATCCTCGATTTTGAAAAGGACTATCCAGAAGCCAAGGTCGTGCTCTTGGAGGAAAATTACCGGTCAACTAAGACGATCTTGCAGGCAGCCAATGAGGTGATTCAGAATAACCGCCAGCGTAGGCCAAAGAAACTTTGGACCCAAAACCCAGAAGGCGAAGCTATTACTTATTACCGCGCCAGCGATGAGCAGGATGAAGCGGTCTATCTTGTGCGAACCATTGATGATTTGATGCGGCAAGAGCAGTTCCGTTACCGAGATTTTGCCGTTCTTTATCGAACCAATGCCCAGTCACGGACGGTGGAAGAAGCCCTGCTCAAGTCTAATATGCCTTATACCATGGTTGGGGGCACCAAGTTCTACAGCCGTAAAGAAATCCGTGACCTCATCGCCTACCTCAATAGCATTGCTAATCCTGCTGATAATCTCAGCTTTGAACGCATCATCAACGAACCCAAACGCGGTGTTGGCCCTGGAACGCTTGAGAAGCTCCGCCATTTTGCCAACCAGGAAGGGATTTCTCTTTTGGAAGCCAGCCAGAATATTTTGCTATCGCCAATCAAGGGCAAGGCTGCTGGAGCGATACAGGAATTGGCCACTATTTTGGGGAATTTGCGCCAAAAATTGGACCAATTGATGATAACGGAATTGGTGGAACTGGTCTTGGATCTAACAGGCTATGCACAGGCGCTGGCTATTCAACAGACTCCGGAAAGCGAAAACAGGCTTGAGAACATCCAAGAATTCCTCTCTGTAACCAAAAACTTTGACGAAAAGCAAGGTTCAGAAGAAGAAGCTGGTCTTGAGAAGCTGAGCCGTTTCCTCAATGATCTGGCCCTCATTGCCGATACAGATGATGGCGAGGTAGAGTCAGATGAGATTACCCTGATGACCCTCCACGCTGCCAAAGGTTTGGAGTTTCCGGTTGTTTTCGTAGTTGGGATGGAAGAGGATGTCTTTCCGCTCAGTCGGGCCAAGGAAGATGAAGATGAGCTAGAAGAAGAGCGCCGCTTGGCCTATGTCGGCATTACACGCGCTGAACAACGGCTTTATCTGACCAATGCCAATTCTCGCCTCCTCTTTGGCCGGACTAACTATAACCGCCCTAGCCGTTTCTTGGTTGAGATTTCTAACGATCTGCTGGACTACCAAGGCTTAGCAAGACCAGAGCAGACCAGTTTCAAGGCCGCCTATGTCGATGGCAGGGCTGCTAAGTTTGGCCAAGGGATGAGCCTGGCTCAGGCCCTTCAGACCCGCAAGGCGCAGGCAACATCTCAACTGTCTTTCCTTGGGGCGAATTCCCAGACAAAACCTAGCATCGATTGGCAGATTGGTGACACTGCCCACCATAAAAAATGGGGAGATGGCATAGTCCTTGAAGTATCGGGCAGCGGTCAAGCGCAAGAATTGAAAATCAATTTCCCAGAAGTAGGTCTCAAAAAACTCTTGGCCAGTGTTGCTCCGATTGAGAAGAAGTAAAGCAAACGTCAAAATGCCCACCGTGATCGTAGAGGAATCCTGGTGGGCGATCTTGTTTTAGATTGAGAGGTTTAAAGGAAAAGAACGATACTGATTAAGCCTTCTTGGAGCTAGGTCAAGCACTTATAGTCAGAAACTATCTTGTCCTAGTCAGAAAGACTATTGGACAACAGGGCTGAAAAGGATTACACTAGAAAAAAACATTTTATAAGGAGGCCCTTATGACACGACAGTTTCATTTTGAAACCCTGCAATTGCATGCTGGCCAGCCAGTTGATCCCACGACAAAATCACGGGCTGTTCCGATTTACCAGACCAGCTCCTTTGTCTTTGATAGCGCCCAGGATGCTGAGGATATTTTTGCCCTGCGCCAGCCAGCTAATATCTATACGCGTATCACCAACCCGACTACAGCTGTTTTAGAAGAGCGTTTGGCTATTTTAGAAGGTGGCGTAGGAGCCCTTGCAACTTCGTCTGGGATGGCAGCGATTACCTATACAGCTTTGGCCTTGGCCCATGCTGGCGATCATATCGTAGCATCAAGCACCATCTACGGTGGTAACCACAATCTCTTTCATGCTACCCTGCCAAGATACGGCATCACAACAACTTTTGTCGACATCGATGATTTTGAGGCGATCGAGTCAGCCATCCAAGAAAACACCAAGTTTCTCTTTGCAGAGACTATTGGCAACCCTCTGGGCAATGTAGCAGACCTTGAGCGCTTGGCAGAGATTGCCCATGCGCATCAGATTCCTCTAGTCGTGGACAATACCTTTGCAACTCCTTATCTGATCAATGTTTTCTCCCATGGGGTGGATATTGCCATTCACTCGGCAACCAAGTTTATCGGCGGTCACGGAACTTCCATCGGAGGAATTATCGTTGATTCAGGGCAATTCGACTGGGAAGCCTCTGGAAAATTTGCCCAGTTTGTCGAAGAAGACCCGACCTACCATAATTTGAGCTACACCCGCGATGTTGGCAAGGCAGCCTTCATAACAGCTGTCAGGACCCAACTCTTGCGAGACACAGGAGCCTGCCTATCCCCGTTTAATGCCTTCTTGCTCTTGCAGGGCTTAGAGACCCTGTCTCTTCGGGTGGAACGCCATGTTGAGAATGCTTCCAAGCTGGCGAATTTCTTAGAAAACCATCCAAAGATTGAATCTGTGAACTACGCAAGCTTACCGTCTAGCCCCTACTATGAGCGGGCGCAGAAATATCTGCCAAGAGGAACCAGCTCTATTTTCACGGCCCAAGTCAAAGGAGGAGCAGAGCTTGCCCGCCAAGTAATCGATCAATTGGAACTCTTTTCAGATCTTGCGAATGTGGCAGATGCCAAGTCACTGGTCATCCATCCAGCCACAACGACCCATAGTCAGATGGATGAGGCGGCTTTACAGGCTGCAGGTATTACCCCAAATCAAATCCGTATCTCAGTAGGCCTGGAAAATATAGATGATTTGATTGAAGATTTCCGTTTAGCCTTGGAAAAGATTTAAGTGAGTTAGCTGATTGACAGTAGCTCAGTAACTACTGATGGTTAATGTGAAAAAGCCACACTATGATTTTTATCTTGAGAATATTCAAGACCAAAAATCTAGTGTGGTATTTTTTGTTAGAAGATAGGTTATTTATCTCTTTTTGAGACGGGGTTATTGGTTTACTTTTTCTTGTCCTTAAGGCATTAGAAACCCAATTTGCTTCCTTTATGTAAAATTAGATTAAAAGATTTATTGATGATAATTTTGAATGAAATCATGAATCGTTTGAGTGACTAAATCCTGCTGTTGTTGAGGGGAAATGCTTGCTTGCCCATCTCCAGATTGTTGACCATAAAGGCCGAAGCCACTGTGGTTACCGCCTTCTAGCGTGACATAGCGCGCTTTTTTTGGAAGGTAAGGTTTGCTGTTTTCATATTGTTGCCAGTTTAGGATCTGATCCTGGCTGGCGGTTATGGAGAGAAGAGCGAGATGCTCAGCGCTTGATAAATCTAGGCCTGGAGCAGGATAGCTGGCTAGTAAAATCAGACCTGAAACAGCTGACTGCCCTTCTGAACTATCCTTAGCAGCCACGACACCGCCAAGGGAATGGCCGATTAGATAGACAGACTGGAGATTTTTCTCCTCAATCAACTTAAGAGCTTGGCCCTGTCTCAAAATAGGGAGATTGAGCGGGGAGTGGAGCAGGTACACAGGATAGTCCTTCTCAGCCAATTCTTGGGCTAAATAGCTGTAGGAGCGACTGTCTACCAAACCGCCACCATAGATGATGAGGCTTTCTTTCGCATGGTTTGATGACTCAGGCTCGAAGTAGCTATAGCTACCTGTTTGAGTGTGGGCTTTTTCTAATCTTTCATAGGCCAGGGCTGTCGGCCGGTAAGTTTTGACAGTCAGGAAAACATAGCCGATCAGTAACAGGCTCAAAAAGAGGCTCACCAAGATTAGACCCCATTTTCGAGCTTTTTTTGAAAAATTCTCTCTTAAAACCATGGGTTAAAGGCCTTTTCGTAACCGATCGTAGTACTTTGACCATGTCCAGGATGGACAACATAGTCATTCGGAAGGGTGAAGAGTTCTGTTTGAATGCCTGCTTTTAACAGGTTAAGGTCACCAGTGTAGAGATCTGTTCGACCGATACTGCCCTTAAAGAGGGCGTCACCAGTAATCACCAATGCCTCCTGATCAAAGACAAAGGAAACACCTCCGATAGAATGTCCAGGTGTTGGGCGGACTTCAAATGCAAACCCTTCCATCTGGTAGGGCTTATGGAGCTCAAAGATCTTTTCAGCAGGTCTTAATATGACATTTTGCATATCATCGTGTCTTGGAAGGCCAGAAAGGTTGAGCTCAGGAGTGAATAGCCAATCAGCTTCTTCTTTAGCCACATAAACAGGTGGTTGGTTGAAATGATCACGCACAAGATCGACACTCATGATATGGTCATAATGGGTGTGAGTGAGCAGAATAGCTGCTAATGGTTTTCCAAGCTCTTGTAACTTACTAGAAATTTTTGCCCAATCACTGCCTGGATCAACGATGAGCAGATGGGTCTCATTTTCTAAAATATAGGTATTTTCTCCAGCAACTTCGTTGACAATTTTGATGATATTCATATCTTATCCTTTCACATTTTGGTAGCCATCAACAACTAAATCGAGAGCACCTGTTTCTGAATCAATAACCAGTCCATGAACCGGGACATCAGAAGGTAGTAGAGGATGATTTTTGACCAAGTTGACATCGTGTTTGACGGATTGGAACACGTTGCTGAACCCACGAAGCCAGCGCTCAAAGTCGATGCCTGTATATTGAATCAGATCAAGATCTTTTTGGTCAATCCCTCTATCCAACATAGTATGAATCATTTTTTCAGTGTTGACCTTGCTCATGCCACAATCTTTGTGGCCCATAATGATAATTTCATCAGCTTTGAGTTCATAAACGGCTACAATTAAGCTACGCATCACTGAACCAAAGGGATGACTGATTAGGGCACCAGCATTTTTAATTATTTTAGCCTCTCCGCTAGTTAAGTTAAGGGCTTTATGAGCTAACTCCACTAAACGGTCATCCATACAGGTGACCACAACGACATTTAGGTCTCTCGTTTTTTCAGGTTTGGTATAGGTCAAGAAGAGTTCTTGTTCCACAAACTTCTCATTATAAGAAAGTATTTCAGCTAGTAACGACAATTGATGCTCCTTTGCAGTAGGGTGTTGATTGAATGGAGGAATAGACTTGCTGGTCCAGTCTCTAACAGAAATATCCAGCAGAATGGTAAAGTTAGCAGTCCTTGGAAAGCGTCTGCAAAATGTGGCCTATTTTATACCCAGATCCCTTGCTGTGGTAGTTGCTCTAAGCTCAATTAACAGTTTTACATATAATCGAATTGATCTAAAAAGAGCTGAAGCTCAATCAGTTATCTCCATAGTAGATAACAAGTAGGCAAACGATGCAACACATGATTGTGACGATGGCTACTAGAGAGACAGTGCAAACTGCCATCTAGCCTGTTTCTATTTTTACTAGGATAACCAAACTAGCCACTCCCAAGTTTTCGGTTATAAAGCTTGGAAGTGGCTAGTCAAATGCTTAGCTGACGGGAATAGGTGTTGTTAGGGGGCTTATGATAGCTTTACCAACAGGACTGACTGGCTAGCAGTTTAAAAGGCCCAATTACCATTGCGGAAGACGGGTTCGCGGGTACCATCTTCGAGGATACCATCAATAGACATGTCTGCACAACCAATCATGAAATCCACGTGGGCTGTAGAGTAGTTGATGCCTGCAGCTGCAATTTCTTCAGCCGTCATATCACCTCCTCCTTCAATATTAGTAGGGTAAGCAGCACCTAAGGCAACGTGATTGGCTGCATTTTCATCATAGAGCGTATTGAAGAAGAGCAGGCCTGAGTTGGAGATTGGAGAGTCATGTGGCACGAGGGCAACTTCACCGAGGTAACGCGAGCCTTCATCGTGCTCAATCAAGCCTTTCAAGACATCGTACCCTTGTTCACATTCAAAATCAACGACAGCACCGTCCTTGAAGTGGAGTTTGAAGTTATCAATAATTGTTCCGTTGTAAGAGAGTGGTTTTTTGTTGGAAACATAGCCGTTCACGGCAGTTTTCTCAGCCGCTGTGAAGACTTCTTCAGTTGGCATGTTTGGAATAAAGGCAGCGCCTTTTTCATTGTGTGCACCAGCAGCTACCCAGAGATGGGTTTTTGGCAATCCAATGGTCAAATCCGTTCCTTCAGCTGTGTAGTGAAGAGCCTTGTAGTGCTTCTGGTTGAGATAGCTTGCTTTTTCGGTTAGACGCGCACGGTGCTCTTTCCATTCTGTCACAGGGTCTGGGACATTGATTCGAGTTGCTTCCAGCATGGCATCCAATAATTTAGCAACCGCCGTTTCTTCATCAGCTTCGTCTGGGAAGACCAACTTAGCCCAGCCTGGAGAAGGATAAGCAGCAATGGTCCATGAGTTTTTATCTGTCATAGTGCGTGAGCGATAGTACTGGAAACTTTCCCCAATTGCTTTTGCGCGTGCGCTCAATTTCTCAGAATCAATGCCAGCCATGAGGTCTGGTGCAGAAGACACGATGTGGATAAAGACAACATTGTCGTCCAAGTAGAAATTACGTTCATCAACCGCATATTGAGGGACTTCTGAGAAGTAGTCAATTGGCTGGTATTCAGCGCCCAGACGGGCAATGCGGTCATCGGTCATTTTGACATGAACATCCGCAGCGCCGAGTTTGTAAGCTTCCTCGACAATCAAGCGAATCAAGGGAAGGGCATCTGTGGTACAGTTGATCCAAACCCGTTGGCCTGGTTGAACGTTAGCACCCACTTGGGTGATTACTTGGGCGTATTTATGTAAACGTGCGTCAATTTGTGACATAGTCATCTCCTTCTTCGGGCAGGGCCCATTTATTCAAATTAGATACTTTCTATTTTACCATAAAATGACTTTATTTTCAGAATAAAGTTTGAAATCCTGATAAAAGCTCCGTTCCCAAAAAGAAGCGGAGCTGTTTATCCTAAAAGAAAATCAAAATCTGAATAATCTAGTGGGCATCAAGCAAAGATCTGTTTAATTGAGACATCAGTAAAAACAAATCTTCGAGAAAGTTGCTTATTTCAGACTTTTATTTTTGATAAGTATTAGGCTTGTTTTCTGATGGTTCGTGTAATCCAACGTCTCAGCGGGAGCTGTTGGACGATAGCGATAGCGATGGTAATGGTGAAGGCGGTAATAAAGCTACTGCGGATATGATTTATGGCTAACTCATCTGATCCCGTGATGAAGAAGTAGACTGCCCGGTAAAAACTGAGTCCAGGAATCAGGGGAAACATGCTCGTGGATAGAAAAATCGTTGCAGGGCTCTGCCTTTTCACTGCTAAAATGCGAGACATGAGGACTACCATCAAGGCAGGGATGAAAATAGCTAGCGCTTCAATGTGAAAGCTATGCCAGAGGATGCGGTAGAGGCCCCAAGTAGCCCCACCGAGAAGGCCTAAATCCAGACAATAGCGCTTAGGAGTATGGTAGAGGATGGCAAAAGCAACGGTACCAATCCCAGCGGCCAAGGTTTGGACCACTAAGCCAGATAGGCTTAGCTCTGTCAGAGAAAAGCTGCTGGTCATCTGCTCGGCAAAGGGCAGAAAGCCAATGGTGACAGCAACTCCCACCGAAATGGAAATGCAGGTCAAAAGGGCTGACATAGACAGGGCCAGTCCTGTGAAATAATTGTTCTGGGAAAATTCACGGATGGCATTGACAAAGAAGGCACCTGGAATCAAGACCATCAAGGTCCCCAAGATAATCAAGCTACAGTGCTGACCTAGACCCCAAAAGTAGAGCAAATTAGCCGACAAGGAGACTAAACTGGCCCCGAAGATATTGAGCAAGAACTTGGTCTGAATGTAGGGGGCAATCAGCTGGATCAATATTCCCAAGAACCCACCTGACAGGGCGGACGCGAGGGAGTCCATGCCTGTGCTTCCTAGAGCAAGGGAAAAGCCACCTGCACCCACAAAATAGGCAGCGACGACCTGCCAGAAACCATAATCTTGCTGGGTTTCGATTTTTCGCAAGGCCCAGTCTACCTCTACTAGGGAGGCGTCGCCAGCCTCAACCATACGTCGGGAAAGAGCATTAACCGCCTCTAGTTTTCCGAGATTGATGCTGGTCTCAGGGACTGTTGTGGTCCGTGCTTCTGAAAATCCTTTGGGATTTAAGGCGGAGGCGACAACGGCCCGATTGACCACATAGGAGTCAAATTGCTGGAGACCTAGGGAGCCTGCCATCTTGCTCATGGTTTCTTCGACACGGTAGATTTCTGCTCCAGATTCCACCAAAATACGGCCAGCTCTGAGGATGGCGTCCATCTCTGAATAGGTTTGACTTTGTTTCATAGAATCTTCCTTTACTGTCTCTATTATACGCCCTCAGGGCTACCATTTCAAGAGGAAGGGAAGACCTTGTACACTGTCCGCATGAAGAAAATACATGCAACCATTTTCCAGCTGCATGTATTTTTTCAAAAAAATTCTTGAAAATAATTCCGACTCTGGGAAAGTGACCTGCAAGACCTTGTGCAGACGATTCTTAGTTCTAACAATGTCCTCAGTCAAGTTCTGATAGAAACGGCTTAAATCACGCAGGTCTTGATAGACTTCTTCCTGCACATAGGTTGGTTTACGATTCAGCACAAACTGAGATTTAGCCAGTTTTTCAGCGTCAATCTTATCTGTTTTACGGACGCGCAAGCTGTCCAGTTGCTTCTTAGCTTCCAGAGGATTTAGCCGTGTATAAGCGTAGCCATTTTCCTCAAGAAAAGCCTGAAGACGGCGGGAGTAGACGCCTGTCGCCTCGAAGACAATCTCAGGGTTATGGACAGTTTTCAAGTCACCAAGCAACCTAGTAAAACCGATGGCATCGTTGGGCATGGTGTAGCCGTGAACCTTCTCACCATTGACCAAAATGGCCACTTCTGAACTTGATTTACTCACATCAATTCCAAATACTGCTCGCATCGTGTTACCTCTTTTGTCTTGAATGATTCCTTGTTTCAGTGATGTCATTTTCAATACACGACGTCTTGCGTCCCACATACTTTGATAACATTCTCCCTAAAACAGGTGTCTTGCCAGTTTTTATTGCGATGTCTAGCGTCAAAAAGTCCCGCGACTTAACAAGACACCTCTTTAACATAAAGAAAAAGTAGTGAGTACTTTCTCCCGTCGGAGATTTCTTCACTACTAATCTTAGTATGTTTTTTTGCTTTCACAAAAATTTCTTCGAATCATGATTTACAACTGTCTTTTGACCTTTTTTATGTTAAAATGAAAGAAAACCATTCCACCGTAAAAAGGAGACAAGTATGGAAACAGTCAATCTTGGACAATCTGACCTTCAAGTGTCACGTTTATCTCTGGGCTGCATGCGGATGGCTGGCCTTGATTTGGAAGCTGCTAAAGAAGTGATTCAGACCAGCCTTGATTTGGGCATCAATTTCTTTGACCATGCAGATATTTATGGCGGCGGCCAGTCTGAAAGGATTTTTGGCCAGGCTATTAAGGAGCTAGGCATCAAGCGTGAAGAGATTATCTTGCAGTCCAAATGTGGCATTCGTCGTGGCTTCTTTGATTTTTCGAAAGATTACATCTTACAATCAGTGGATGGCATCTTGGAGCGCCTGCAAACAGACTATCTGGATGTTTTGGTACTCCATCGCCCTGACACGCTGTTTGAACCAGAGGAAGTCGCAGAAGCCTTCAGGGAACTTAAAGCGAGTGGCAAGGTTCGACACTTTGGGCTTAGCAATGTCAACCCCTATCAAATTGAGCTTCTTCAAAACTACCTGGATGAACCCCTCTTGGCTAACCAGTTGCAGCTGAGCCTTGCTCACACGCCGATGATCGATGCGGGCTTGCAGGTCAATATGTTGACAGATGGCGGTGTGAACCGTGACGGCAGTGTGCTGGAATATTGCCGCCTGAAAAACATCACGATTCAAACCTGGTCGCCCTTCTTAATCGGTCTTGATAAGGGAACCTTCTTTGATCATCCCGATTATGAGGCTTTGAACGAGACTTTGGTGGAAATGGCAGCTGAAAAAGAGGTTTCTCCAGAAGCGATTGCCATCGCTTGGATTTTGCGTCATCCTGCTAAAATGCAGGCCATTATTGGGTCTATGAAGCCAGAGCGCTTGAAAAAAATTGCTCCAGCCTGTGAGGTTGACCTGACTCGTGAAGAATGGTATAAGCTCTACCTCTCAGCAGGTAATTTCCTGCCGTAGAAGTATGCTGGAAAAGTTTTCTATCCTAGACTTGCAACCCAGCCAATTTTACCTGTCTGAGACTAAACTTCAAGCGGTTAGAGCCTGGTTTGACCCTCAGGATTTGACCAATTTTGACCCCATTTCAATCAAACAGTTGGATGGGGAATGGATTGTGGTGGATGGTCACTCAAGATTGTTTGTGGCCTATCAAGAGGGTTTGACCCATTTGCCAGTTGTTCTGGAAGAGGAAGACTGGAACTGGGACTTTTACCGCTTTTGCACTGAGGCCACCAAGGCAAAAGGGATCTCAACCATTGCTGATTTATGGACACACATTTTGCCGCAAGAGGCTTATGAGACAGACTGGATCGGCTGGTGTCAAACGGTACATGACCAGCATTTTTCAAAAAGGAGTACAATGAACACAATTGACTACATTACAAAACTGACGACAACCCCATCACCGACAGGATTTACCAAGGAAATCATGGACTATGTCGTGACTGAGACCCAAAACATGGGCTATGCTCCCATCAAGACGCCTAAAGGCGGTGTCCTGGTGACTGTCAAGGGGCAAAATGATAACCAGCATCGCTTTATCACAGCCCACCTAGATACCTTGGGGGCGATGGTGCGTGCAATCAAACCAGATGGTCGCCTCAAGATGGACTTGGTGGGTGGCTTTGTCTACAATGCCATTGAGGGGGAAAATTGCACCATCCATGTGGCAAAGACTGGCAAGACCATTTCAGGCACCATGCTCATGCATCAGACCAGTGTTCACGTTTACCGCGATGCCGGGACAGCTGAACGCAACCAGGCAAACATGGAAGTCCGTTTGGATGAAAGAGTGACAAGTGCTGAAGAAACGCGGGCCTTAGGAATCGAAGTCGGTGATTTCATCTCCTTTGACCCTCGGACTCTAGTGACTGAAAATGGCTTTATCAAGAGTCGGCACTTGGACGACAAGGTCAGCGCAGCCATCATGCTCCACCTGCTGAAAATCTATCAAGAAGAAGGCATTGAACTGCCTTATACGACCCATTTTTATTTCTCCAATAATGAGGAAATCGGCTATGGCGGCAATTCCAATATTGATGCCAAGGTGGTCGAGTACCTGGCCGTTGACATGGGGGCTATGGGTGATGACCAGCAGACAGACGAGTACACCGTATCTATCTGCGTTAAGGACGGTTCAGGTCCTTACCATTATGAGCTTCGCCAGCATTTGGTTGCCCTCTGTGAAAGCAAGGGCATCCCTTATAAATTAGACATTTACCCTTACTACGGAAGCGATGCTTCAGCAGCTATGCGAGCGGGCGCAGATGTGCGTCATGCCCTCTTGGGGGCTGGCATTGAGTCCAGCCACTCTTACGAGCGGACCCATGTTGATTCGGTCGATGCGACTGAGCGTTTGGTGGATGCCTACCTCAGGAGCGGGATGATTGAATAGGAACGAACTAGCTCTTCCAAAAACAAAAAAGGATTGGTCCCTTCATAACAAAGGGCCAATTCTTTATTTTTTTCTATGAAAGAAGGGGAGGCCTAAGTTTGCCATTTTTTCTTCGGAGACCTTCATGCCATCTGAGACCCATTTGGCTAGGGTTGAGACAATGGCAGAGCTCCAAAAGGAGTTGGTGTAATCTGTTTCCTTATTCTCTTCGCCGGCATTATCTGTTTCTTCCCTGCCGCTTAAAAAATCAGACAGCATGGTACTCAGGCGCTTTTCAAAATTATAGCGAAAGGCAATCTGAAAGAGCTTAGCTTCCTTTTTGGCTTCCTTAAACAGGGTCAACCAGGAATTATCCTGACCCTGCTTCTTAGAACTGGAACGCATTTCCTTAAAGATACGGCGAATCACCTTTTCAAACATCTCTTCCAACAGCTGTTCCTTGGACTGATAGTTGCGGTAAAAGGCGTTGCGGGAGACTCCGGCTTTTTGGACCAATTCAGACACGGAAATCTTAGCAAGTTCCTTTTTTTCTAAGAGAAATAGCAGAGCTGTTTCAAGCGATTCGCGCGTTAACTGATTGGCCTCTTGGTTAAACGGTTGGAGGTGCTGTGTCGATTTTTGAGGTATTTTTTGATCAGGCATGACACTTCCCTTTCTTTTGTGACATCAAAAGTAGTTTCTACTGTCCAAAATGCGGAGGACATGATATAATTTTAATGATAAAGACCCTAAATGTCAAACTAAAATCATCTAAAATAGAAAAAGGTAAACCTATGTCTTGGAAAATTATTGCAGACTCATCTAGCGAGTTGAAAACCTTAGAAAATCTAGCACCAGATGCTAGCTATCAGCGCGTTCCCTTGACGATTCAGGTGGACGATCGGATTTTTGTAGATGATGAGAATCTAGATATCGATGAAATGATGGAGGTTATGTATGCCTCTTCTAAGCCAGCATCCTCAGCCTGTCCAAGTACAGAAGCTTACTTGCAATCCTATCAAGGAGCGGATAAGATTTTTGTGGTTACTGTTACAGGGACCCTTTCAGGGAGCTTTAACGCTGCTCGTGTCGCTGCAGAAATGTACAAGGAAGATCATCCAGAAGCACAGGTTCACCTGATTGACTCCAAGTCCGCAGGTGGTGAAGTGGATCTCTTGGTTTTGGAATTGAACCGCTTGATCGCTCAAGGCTTGTCATTTGAAGAAGTGGTAGCGGCTATCACAGCCTATCAAGAGCGGACCAAGTTGCTCTTTGTCTTGGCTAAGGTGGATAATTTAGTCAAAAACGGTCGTTTGAGCAAGGTGATCGGAGCAGTTATCGGACTTCTTAATATTCGCTTGGTCGGTCAAGCCAGTGACGAAGGCACTCTGGAGATGCTTCAAAAGGCTAGAGGCCATAAAAAGTCTGTGACAGCAGCCTTCGAAGAAATGACCAAGGCTGGTTATAAGGGTGGGAAAGTGGTCATCAGCCACCGTAATAATGATAAATTTGTCGAGCAGTTTTCTGACTTGATCCATACCCAATTTTCAGCAGCAGAAATCGTGGTTCTCCCAACATCTGGTCTTTGTTCCTTCTATGCAGAAGAAGGCGGCCTCTTAATCGGCTACGAAATTTAATGACAGCAGACTGACAGTTCTCATTGAGCGATTGTCAGTTTTTTCTTGCTAACATCTCATGATAGCCCAGATGGCGAGAAAGATAAGGAGATGTGCTATAATAGAACTATGGAAAATACGACACAAAAACTTTTATTGATTGATGGCTCATCAGTAGCCTTTCGGGCATTTTTTGCCCTTTATAACCAGATTGACCGCTTTAAGAATGCCAATGGTCTCCACACCAATGCTATCTACGGTTTCCACCTCATGCTGGATAACCTCTTAGCACGGGTTCAGCCAACCCATGTCTTGGTGGCCTTTGACGCTGGTAAGACCACTTTCCGGACGGCCATGTATGCCGACTACAAGGCTGGTCGAGCCAAGACCCCAGACGAGTTCCGTGAGCAGTTTCCCTACATACGGGAGCTTCTGCGTGCCCGAGGTATTGCCTACTACGAGCTGACTGACTACGAGGCAGACGATATTATCGGGACCTTGGATAAAATGGCAGAGCGGACAAGTGAGCCTTTCCAGGTGACCATTGTGTCGGGGGATAAGGACTTGATCCAGCTGACCGACGAGAATACAGTCGTTGAAATCTCCAAAAAGGGGGTGGCCGAGTTTGAGGCCTTTACACCAGCCTACCTCATGGAGAAGATGGGAATTACCCCGACTCAATTCATCGACCTCAAAGCCCTGATGGGAGATGCTTCTGACAATATCCCTGGTGTGACCAAAATCGGTGAGAAGACAGGTCTTAAGTTGCTCCATGAATATGGTAGCCTGGAAGGCATCTATGCCAACATCGACCAGATGAAGGCTTCCAAGATGAAGGAAAATCTGATTAACGACCGTGAACAGGCCTTCCTGTCTCAAACACTGGCGACCATCAACACTGGCTCTCCGATTGAGATTGGCTTGGATGACATCAAACTGGGTCAGCCTGATTTGGAACACCTGAGCCGTTTCTACGATGAGATGGACTTCCGCCAGTTCAAGGCAGCCTTGGGTGGGGCTGGCCGTGAGGTGGTTGAGGTCAGCTACATCGAGGTGACCGAGCTGACCGACGACCATTTCAGCGAGGACATGTTTGTCCATCTTGAAATCTTGGACGACAACTACCACACGGCAGATATGGTGGGCCTGGCCTGGGGAAATGACCATCAGATTTATGTCTCTACCGACACTCAACTTCTGACTCATGAGCGATTTGTCAGCTTCTTTGGTCAGGCGGTCAAGACCTATGATGCCAAGCGGGTCAAGGTCCTTCTAGCTAGACTGGGTGTAGATATGGCAAGAGCCAGCTTTGACAGCCGCCTGGCCAGCTACCTACTCTCGACCGTTGAGAACAATGACATATCCACCATTGCTAAACTGTACAGCGACTTCCCTCTGGCGGATGATACGGAAATTTATGGCAAGGGGGTCAAGCGTGGCTTGCCTGAACGTGATGTCCTGCTCAGCCATTTGGCCAAAAAAATCCACGTCCTCGTGGCGACAGAAAGCGTCCTGCGGGACAAGCTGGCTCAGCAGGGGCAGACGGCCCTCTTTGAGGACATGGAGCTGCCGCTGGCGGACGTGCTAGCCAAGATGGAAATTGCCGGCATCCGCGTGGAGCGTGAGGTTTTGGAGGCCATGCAGGCGGACAACCAGCAAGTCATCGACCAGTTGACCCAGGAGATCTACGACTTGGCGGGTCAGGAGTTCAACATCAACTCGCCCAAGCAGTTGGGGACCTTGCTCTTTGAGACCCTGGGCCTGCCGACCTGGGCGACCAAGAAGACCAAGACGGGCTACTCGACGGCCGTTGACGTGCTGGAGAAGCTGGCCCCAGAAGCCCCAATCGTGGCCAAGATTTTGGACTACCGTCAAATCACCAAGCTCCAGTCAACCTATGTCATCGGCTTGCAGGACTATATCCTTGCAGACGGGAAAATACATACCCGTTATGTGCAGGACTTGACCCAGACAGGTCGCTTGTCCTCGACCGACCCCAACCTGCAAAATATCCCTGTCCGTCTGGAGCAGGGCAGGCTGATTCGCAAGGCCTTCCTGCCTAGCCTGCCAGACAGCGTTCTTCTGGCTTCGGATTATTCGCAGATTGAACTGCGGGTGCTAGCCCATATTTCTAAGGATGAGCACCTGATTGAGGCCTTTAAGCGTGGCGAGGACATCCACACGGCGACCGCTATGCGGGTCTTTGGCATCGACAAGCCAGAAGAGGTGACGGCCAACGACCGCCGCAATGCCAAGGCGGTTAACTTTGGAGTGGTCTATGGCATTTCCGACTTCGGTCTGGCCAACAACCTGGGCATCACCCGTGCGGCCGCCAAGGACTACATCGACACCTACTTTGAGCGCTTCCCTGGTATCAAGGCCTACATGGACACCATGATTGCCCAGGCCAAGGAGCAGGGCTATGTGGAAACCCTCTTTAACCGCCGCCGTGAGCTGCCAGATATTCATTCTCGCAACTTCAATGTGCGCAGTTTCGCCGAACGGACGGCCATCAACTCGCCCATTCAAGGATCGGCCGCTGACATTCTCAAGGTGGCCATGATTAACCTGGATAAGGCTCTGACGGAGGGTGGCTACCAGGCTCGCATGCTCCTGCAGGTCCATGACGAAATCGTCCTTGAAGTGCCAAAGGCAGAGCTGGATGCTGTTAGCCAGCTGGTCGCAGACACCATGCAGTCAGCCATCGAACTCTCTGTGCCGCTGGTCGCCGATAGCAGTAGTGGAGATAACTGGTATGAGGCCAAGTAGGGGTATATATGGAAGATCGTAAAGCAACCTTACTTTTCAACCTTTGCAATGGCCTCAATGCTATCCTTTGTTTTTTCAGTATCATTCCACTTGGTGAATGGCACCCACTTCTTCCTTTTGTGTCGCCCTATCTTTATTTTGCTATTCGCTTAGGTTTATATTGGCTGTGGTATCGGTTGGGTTATCATCCCTTGCCGCGAATGAACTATATCAGAGGAACAAAGGGCGGTATATACTTGCCAGCCTTTACCAAGAGTACAGAAGAATACAAACAAAATCGTCAGCAACAATCACGAAAATACCAAATTATTTATAATCTCTATAAAGTTGGTTACAGGACCATCTATTTCACCTTTTTAATGGTTGCTATTTCTGTGATGATTCACAAACTCTTCACGGCGGACAATCGCTACCTAGGTTCTCCACTAGAAAATATGTTGATGAACCTCTCAGGTGGACATAAAAGCATCGAGAAAATCCTATTTGTTACTTTGTTTGTCAGTGCTTGGCTGGTATTTGTAGGAGTGTATAAACTCGGAAGAACGCTTTGGCTAAAACACTTCTATAAACGTTATCCTGTGACCATTCTTGTGATGGAGCGTGGAGAGCCTATACTAGCTGTAAAAGAAAAGGGATAGAGTAGTGCCAATTGGTATGAGGCTATGTAGGCTATTCAAGGAAAATAAATAAGGAGAAAATCCTATGGCTAAATATGGCGATTTGCAGAAAAAATACCCAGATTTGGAAGTCTGGGGGCACCCTGCTGAATACGCAGACTTATATGACTTGACAGTTCGAGGCATCAAGACAGCGACCAGTTCTTGGTATGCAGAGCATTCTTCTGACGATGAGCTGGACCAGTTTGGTGACCGGTCCATTATGGTGGACAATCCTGATCATCCTACTCAGGAAGTCTTGTTGGAAACAGTCAAAGTGGTGATTGAGCCCTTCAATGCCATTTCAGAGGAAACTGCCTGGTGCAATGGCGAAGGAGATAGAAGCATTGCTGACTGGCAGAGAATTTTCGGTGATTTTTGGCAACGACATCTGCCCACTGTTGGATTGAAATTTGTAGAAGACGGTCTGGTGGTGACCGAGTTCTTCCGTGTCGTTGAAGAGTAACTAAAGGAAAAATCTTATGAAAAAATATTTCTATCTAAGTTTATGTGGTATCCTGTTACTAACTGCTTGTGCTAAGCAGTCGGAGAAAGAATCATCCAGTATGCAAGAAGAAAAGGCGGCTAAAAGCGCTTCAGAGTCTCAGTCTACCCCGTCGGAAGAAACTAAATCGAATGCCTTGACTAAGGCTGCTTTTGAACAATTGATTTCTGTTCCCTTAGTAAAAGTTGATTCAACGAAAGTTACTGATTATCAGTTGGCCTCTGCCAATAATGGTGTTATAAAAACCAGCATTGATGGTAAAGAACAAATTGCTTATCGTCTTTATCAGGTACCTGATCATTGGGAACTTTTTCCCGGTAAAGCTGTTGAAGATCGTCAGATTGCTTATTTATTAACCCTTGAACAGGTGCAAGTGGCTGTGCCACTTTCGGTAGAAAATGCTTATACCTCATCTCCTTTGGATGGGGGTGAAGTAGCTAGCCTAGAGGAAGTAGATGCTTGGATTGAAGAAAATAATCCTGTCGTACATAAATCAGTTATAGACATCGATGGTCAGGAATGGCAGGTAGTTTATAGTCATGATGAAGGGGATAGCAATGCGTCTGGCCTACTCTTTTACCGTTTGGAAAACACTGGTAATTTTGATGACTCCCTGCTGATGGCTTCCTTAATTTTTCCTGCTAACATAGAAGAACTTGGCGGTTTGGATCAACTCAAAGAGCCGATTGGTGAGTTAAAGCATGTCTTAGCTCAATTAGCTAAAAAACCATAAAGGAGACCCCTATGACCTATCAGTTTCAGAATCCTTCACAGGAAAAAATTTTTGACTACTTACGACAAGCAAAGACCATCGCAGTAGTTGGCTTGTCCCCCAGAACAGAGACGGTTGCCTATCAGGTGAGTCAAGTGATGCAAGAGGCGGGTTACCGGATTATCCCTGTCAATCCTATGGCTGCAGGCCAGGAAATCTTAGGCGAAGTAGTCTATGCAGACCTGACGGAAGTCCCTGTTCCTATCGATATTGTCAATGTCTTCCGCCGGAGTGAATTTCTCCCTGAAGTAGCAGAAGCCTTTGTCCAAACGGATGCCAAGGTCTTCTGGGCCCAGCTGGGACTGGAAAGTCAGGATGCAGAAGCTATTCTGCGCCAAGCTGGACGAGAGGATATTGTCATGAATCGTTGCATCAAGGTTGAGTACTATGCGCTTAAGCGCTCTATCTAGTTGGCGGAGTGGGTCAATGCCTGCTCCTTTTAATTTCATGAGATTGAACTATACCAATTTTGTGGTTGACAAAGCTCAAAAACTTATATATACTTAATTTTAGTGATTTTGTCTTTATAATGACCTATACCAATTTTAGAAAGAAGTAAGCAAATGTGTGGAATTGTTGGTGTTGTTGGAAACCGTAATGCAACAGATATTTTAATGCAAGGTTTGGAAAAGTTGGAGTACCGCGGTTATGATTCCGCTGGTATCTACGTGACATCTAGTGAGCAGGATTCTCGAGTGATTAAGTCTGTAGGACGGATTGCTAGTCTGCGTGATAAGCTTGGAATTGATATTCATGGGACAGCGGGTATTGGCCATACCCGCTGGGCGACTCATGGTAAACCAAGTGAAGTCAATGCCCACCCGCATCAGTCAGAAAATAAGCAGTTCACCTTGGTTCATAATGGTGTGATTGAAAACTATCAAGCAATCAAGGAGACCTATTTGGCTGGAGATACTTTCCTAGGACAAACAGATACCGAAATTGCTGTTCACTTGGTTGGAAAATTTGCCGAAGAAGGCTTAGACACCCTGTCAGCCTTTAAAAAAGCCCTGTCTATCATCGAAGGATCTTATGCTTTTGCTTTGATGGATAAAGTAGATCCTGAGACGATTTACGTCGCCAAAAACAAATCGCCACTCCTGATTGGTCTTGGAGATGGTTATAACATGGTTTGTTCAGATGCCATGGCCATGATTCGTGAAACCAATCAATTCATGGAGATTCACGACAAGGAATTGGTTGTCGTGACCAAGGATAGCGTGACGGTGACAGATTTTGACGGTAATCCGATTGAGCGCGATAGTTATACGGCAGAGCTTGATCTGTCTGATATTGGAAAAGGGACCTATCCTTACTACATGCTCAAGGAAATCGATGAGCAGCCGACAGTGATGCGCAAGCTGATCCAGAAGTACACCGATGAAAAGGGGAATTTGCTGATCGATGAGGCTATTGTAAAGGCTGTTCAAGAAGCTGACCGCCTTTACATCATTGCCGCTGGAACGTCCTACCATGCTGGCTTTGCGGCCAAGTCCTTCTTGGAGGAATTGACCCAGACGCCTGTAGAATTGGGAATCGCTTCAGAATGGGGTTACCATACGCCAATCTTGAGCCAAAAGCCCCTCTTTATCTTCATCAGCCAATCTGGCGAGACTGCTGACAGTCGCCAAGTTTTGGTAAAAGCGAATCAGTTGGGGATTCCAAGTCTGACCGTTACTAACGTACCAGGTTCAACCCTGTCCCGTGAGGCTGATCATACCCTACTCTTGCATGCTGGACCAGAGATTGCGGTAGCTTCAACCAAGGCTTACACCGCTCAGATTGCCGCCTTGGCGCTTTTAGCGACGGCAGTCGGACGTGCCAATGGTCAAAAAGAAGCGCTTGAGTTCGATGTGGTTCGAGAGTTGTCTTTGGTGGCCCAATCGATCGAAGCGACCTTGTCTGAGAAAGAGTTAGTCGCAAGCAAGGTAGAAAACTTGCTGGCAACCAGTCGCAATGCCTTTTATATTGGCCGTGGCAATGACTACTATGTTGCCATGGAAGCCAGCTTGAAACTGAAAGAGATTTCCTATATCCAGTGTGAAGGCTTTGCTGCCGGTGAATTGAAGCACGGTACCATTTCCCTGATCGAGGATGGCACACCAGTGATTGCCCTCTTGTCAAATAATCCTGCTGTCGCAGCCCATACCCGTGGGAATATCTCTGAAGTGGTGTCTCGTGGCGCCAGCGTCATGACCATCGCAGAAGAAGGTGTGGCTAGAGAAGACGATGACCTACTCGTGACCGCAGTGCATCCTTACCTATCAACCATTGCCATGGTCATTCCAACTCAGTTGGTTGCCTACTATGCTTCGCTCCAACGTGGCCTCGATGTAGACAAACCGCGTAACCTGGCTAAATCCGTGACTGTAGAATAACAGTGATGTGACCTTCTGAAATAGTTGAAAAAGCAATCAAGTGTCTTCCAGCTCAGATTGCTTTTTTGGTCTATAAATAACTTCTCGCAATTTTTGTAGAATTCTATAAAAAAATATGAGAGGCTGAAATTATTTGTCAAGAGGCTAAAAACATAGTAAATGAATTTCCTGCTTTGAAACAGCTATGCTTAGGTTGGCATCTTAACTGAAGTCTCCTACTCTTTGAAAATCAAAACCTAGCCATTGTCAACTCGCTTCGATGAACGCCAGCTCTATCATCAGCTTCGTTTCCTAGGTTAGATTGCTTTTCTTTGAGTATTAGCTCCTTCGTCCCTCCTCCTTTTGGACGTGAAATGATTATATTTTTCAGAACTGGATAAGTTTTTGGACTAGTATCTAATCCTATTCTCCTAACCAGCTTGTTTTTCTCCTAAAAATAGGATAAAATTAGGAGAAAAAAGAAAACAATATGAGAAAATTTGATTATAAACAGCTAGAAGAATTGAAGTGGGATGCTGAAGTGATATCCTTGCTGACGCAGATTCACGAATACAAGGGGCGTCAAGAGCTCTATCTTAAACGTCAACCCCAGACTCTGGATCGCTTGGTTGAATTGGCCAAAATCCAAAGTATCGAGGATTCCAACAAGATAGAAGGCATTGTCATAACGACCAGCCGACTCAAAGAATTGATGGCGGATAAGACGACGCCACGTAACCGTGATGAAGAAGAAATTCTTGGCTACCGTGATGTTCTAGAAACCATTCATGAGAGTTTTGACCATATTCCGGTAAGCCCCGCCTTTATCTTGCAACTTCATCGAGATTTGTACAAATACTCTAGCAAGCAGATTGGAGGGCGATTCAAGAATACCCAGAATGCCATTGTAGAGCGTCGAGCCGATGGTAGTCGTGTGGAAAAATTCAAACCCTTACCTCCTTATGAGACAGAGCCAGCTATTGTAGCTATTTGCCAAGGATTGGATCAAGCCCTAGATGATGGTCAGGTGGATAGTCTGTTGCTTATTCCAATCTTCATTCATGATTTCTTGTGTATCCACCCCTTTAATGATGGAAATGGGCGCATGAGCCGTCTCTTGACGACCTTGCTCCTTTATCGTCAGGGTTACCTAGTCGGGAAGTATATCAGTCTGGAAAGTAAGATTGAAAAGAATAAATTGGCCTATTATGGGGCCTTGGATAAAGCAGGAAATGATTGGCATGACAATACACATGAGGTATCTTATTTTGTCAAGTATCTCTTAGGGATTATCCTGTCTGCCTATCGTGATTTTGAGGAACGGTTAGATGTCGTCGCTGACAAACAACCAACACTTGAACGCGTTAGACGAGCGGTGGATAGCAAGCTTGGAAAATTTACTAAGAAAGATCTCTTGGAGCTGGTTCCAGATGTCAGTCGTGCCACGATAGAAAATGCCTTGAGGAACTTGGTACAAGAAGGCTATGTCCAACAGCATGGCAAGGGACGCTCTACTTTCTATACACGACTGTTCCGATAAAAGAGGTCATGTTTACCTAATGGCTTTAAGTTTCTCCTAAAAAACAGCATTTTTAGGAGAAAATATCCTGCCAAATTAAAGGGTGGTAGTGAATGGGTACAGTTTACAGATTAAAACCGCTGAAACACTGGGTTTGAGCGGTTTTTGATTAAATATCTCTATTCTAGCGGTTCACTGTTTCCAATCACTTCGTAGTAGCCTTCCTCGTTCTTGGACAGCTATGCCCCAGGGCACCTTCTCGACTGCCGTCTTACTTTGTCGCAGGGGTTCAACATCAGCTCTCTTGTGCCAAGCACGGTGAATCGCTGTGTATCACTCCCACTCCACGGTCGCTGGTGGTTTGCTGGTGATGTCGTAGACGATGCGGTTGACGTGATCGACTTCGTTGACGATACGGACGGAGATTTTTTGCAGGACCTCCCACGGGATTTGGGCGAAGTCAGCGGTCATGCCGTCAATGGAGGTGATGGCACGGATGGCAATGGTGTAGTCGTAGGTCCGACCATCTCCCATAACGCCGACCGAGCGAACGCCTGTATTGACTGTAAAGTATTGCCAGATGTCGCGGTCAAGACCAGCCTTGGCGATTTCCTCACGGAGGATGGCATCTGATTCACGCACCGTTGCCAGTTTTTCTTCGGTGATTTCCCCCATGACACGGATGGCTAGGCCTGGTCCTGGGAAGGGCTGGCGCCAGACAATCTCATCTGGCATGCCCAGAGCCGTACCAAGAGCGCGTACCTCGTCCTTGAAGAGGGTGTTGAGCGGCTCAATCAACTCAAACTGCATGTCCTCTGGCAGGCCGCCCACGTTGTGGTGGCTCTTGATGGTCTGGGCAGTCTCTGTTCCAGACTCGATGATGTCGGTGTAGAGGGTCCCTTGTGCCAGGAATTTAACGTCTTTGAGTTTGCTGGCCTCGTCGTCGAAGACATAGACAAATTCATTACCGATGATCTTGCGTTTTTGTTCTGGGTCGGAAATGCCTGCCAGTTTGTCGAGGAAGCGTTTAGCTGCGTCAGCCTTGATAATGTTGAGACCAAACTTCCCACCCAGCATTTCCATGACCTGGTCTGCCTCGCCTTTTCTGAGCAATCCATGGTCCACAAAAATACAGGTCAACTGGTCGCCAATGGCCCGCTGGAGCAGGACGCCAACCACGGACGAATCCACACCACCAGATAGACCAAGAAGAACCTTCTTGTCGCCGACAGTCATGCGGATTTTTTCAATCGCCATGTCGATATAGTTGTCCATAGACCAGTCTTGGCGAGCTCCACAGATGTTAACTGCAAAGTTTTTAAGAAGGTCATTGCCGTAAACGGAATGGCGAACCTCTGGGTGGAACTGAATGCCATAAATCTGACGATCTGCATCTTCGATAGCCGCATAAGGGCAATCAGCAGACACTGCTGTGCGCACAAAGCCTTCTGGAATTTCAGTCACCGCATCGCCGTGGCTCATCAGAACCAGCTGCTCCTCAGGTGTCTCTCCAAAGAGGGCAGAAGTCTTATCGTGGGTCAATGGGGCTTGGCCATACTCACGATTACCAGCCTGACCGGCAGGAACAACCTTACCTCCGAGGGTCTGGGTAATCAGCTGCATGCCGTAGCAGATACCTAAAATCGGAATGCCCAACTCGAAAATCTCTGGGTCAATAGAGAAACTATCCTTCTCGTAAACGGAGTTAGGCCCACCAGATAGGATGATGCCAATCGGGTTGATTTCACGAACTTTATCAGCTGAAATCTTGTGGCTGAGAAGTTCAGAGAAGACACCGAACTCCCGGATGCGGCGAGTAATCAACTGGTTGTATTGACTACCGTAGTCAAGGACGATGATTTTTTGCAGGTCTTGTGTTGCAGACATGGAAATCCTTTCTAAATAAAGAAACTATTTTCTTCATTTTAGCATATTTTAGAAAAAATAGCTAAGTAGATAGGAAAAACTGCTAAGGAAAGTTCGGTATTCTAGACCCTTATCATAAATCTGATAAACAGTCGTTTGATGTTTTAGTAATGGGTGAAAGTTAGCTTTCAGTGTTTGATTGAGAAAATCTTGTTTTTGGAGGTATTAGTCATAGATGTAAAATCCACAGTTAGCGACAAGGATAAAAACAAAACGATAATTGTTTTTAGAAGAGATTGATGACGGCAAGTTGGATAAGAAGGTGGCCGAATTCCTCAGTGACTCTAATTAGGAGATTTTTTAACGATTTGATAAAATTGACTTCTTCAATCTTATTATAAATCAAAATAGTTGACAAAACCTGGTAGGGAGAGGATAATTAGCACAGAAATTTAACAGGGATAGGTGGTTATAGATGGTTAAAAAATTTCTAACACTTTTATTGTTTTTGGGCTTGTTTTTAGGTTTGGCTTGGTTAGAAGCAGATAGAGCTTTAGGTCTATATGGTATTATTTTGATGGTGTATCTCCTAACCAAAATGGGCTTGTCTTTTATTTACAAGCCTTTTAAAGGCGCTCCAAAACAGTACAAGGTAGCAACTGTCATTCCATCTTATAACGAGGATGGGGATGGTTTGATAGAGACCTTGGAAAGTATTCTGGCTCAAACCTATTCGATTGATAAAATTTACATTGTCGATGACGGTAGTCCTGACTTATCTGGGTATGAGAAGGTTTCGGCTTATGTGGCTAATCACCCCGATACCTGTCAAAATGTCATTGTCCATCGCTTAGATAAAAATGCCGGCAAACGCCATGCCCAAGCCTGGGCTTTTAGACAGTCTGATGCAGATGTCTTTTTTACCATTGATTCCGATTCATATATCTATCCCAATGCATTAGAGGAATTGCTAAAAACCTTCAATGATCCTCAGATTTATGCAGCAACAGGCCATATCAATGCACGTAATAGAGATTATAACTTTTTGACCCAACTGATTGATATTCGCTATGACAATGCTTTTCGAGTTGAGCGAGCCGCCCAATCAGTGACAGGAAATATCTTGACTTGTTCGGGGCCTCTAAGTATTTACCGAAGAGAAGTGATTATTCCAAATTTGGAAAAATACCTCAACCAAAGTTTCCTTGGTGTCAAGGTAAATATTGGGGATGACCGCTGTTTGACCAACTATGCCAACCGTCTGGGAAGAACAGTCTATCAATCCACTGCCCGTTGCGATACAGACGCTCCTCATAACTTGAAAACCTTCATCAAACAGCAAATTCGTTGGAATAAGTCCTTCTTTAGAGAAACTCTGGAAGCTATTAAACTAGGTACCATTCGGCCCATGGTTGTTGTTTGGTCTTGCATTGAGTTAACCCTCTTTATTTTGCTAAGCTACGCTTTCTTTAATCTCATTTTCAATAATTTCAAAGTGTTTAACCCAGTCTATTTGGGGCTGGTTCTACTAGGGGTGGTTTTATCAGCACTCGCACGCAATATTCACTATGCTTTGAAGCACCCATTCTTGTTTTTATTAGCGCCATTTTATGGGCTCTTACATATCTTTTTACTGCAACCAATTCGCATTTATGCCTTATTAACCATCCGCGATGTGCGCTGGGGGACAAGACAAAAAACGATTCATAAGGAGGATGCGGCATGAAGCGCATTTTAATTATGGGAGCAGGTTATGTCGGTTTAGCACATGCCCTGCTCTTTGTTAGAAATCAGGGATTTGAAGTCACTATTGCTGATATCGATAGCCAACGCATTCAAAAGATACGTCAAGGCCTTTCTCCCTTATCAGAACAGGATATTACCACAGCCTTAGCCGTCAAACCTGCTAACTTAAAAGCTGAAATGGCTCATGCTATTGACTTTAAGCAGTATGACAGTATTTTTCTTTGTCTGCCAACCAATTACGATGAGACTGAAAATCATTTTGATACCAGTATTCTTGATAGGGTATTGCAAGACATTATCAACACTCTTGAGATTTCTGTTCCGATTGTTATCAAATCTACCTTACCAATTGGCTATACACAATCAGCTATTGAACGGTTTCACTATCCTAATCTCATCTTTTCACCCGAATTTCTCAGGGAAGGGCAGGCGCTTAAAGACAACTTGTATCCTTCTCGTATCGTATTTGGCAGTGTCAGTGAACAGCTAAAAGTAGTAGAAGACCTCTATCTAAGCGTCGTGGAAAACAAACATGTTCCTGTTTTGACCATGTCTCCAACTGAAGCTGAAAGTGTTAAACTCTTTTCCAATACCTATCTGGCTATGCGGATTGCCTTTTTCAATGAACTGGATACTTTCAGTGAGATGCACGGTCTGGACAGCAGCCGTATCATCAAGGCTGTTGGCTTGGATGAGCGGATTGGTCGTTTCTACAACAATCCGTCCTTTGGTTATGGAGGCTATTGCCTGCCCAAAGACAGCAAGCAACTTCGTTCCAATTTTGAAGGCATTCCTGGTGATTTGATTGGTGCGATTGTTACCAGTAACGACAGTCGAAAACGGTTTATTGCAGAAAGAATACTGGAACAAGGCGTCCAGACTATCGGGATCTACCGTTTATCCATGAAGCAATCTTCCGACAACAGCCGTGAATCTGCCGTCTTTGATATTATGGATCAGCTGCTTGTTGCTGGAAAAGAGGTGCTCGTTTTTGAGCCTCAACTATCCTTAGACGATAGTCACAAGGATATCGAAGTTGTCAATGACTTACAAGCTTTCAAGGACCAATCTGACTTGATTTTAGCCAATCGTTGGCATGCTGATTTGGCTGATGTCCGCAATAAGGTCTATACTCGTGATATCTTTGAAATGGACTAAAAGAGTAGCTGAGATGTTTTGTCTCAGTTCTTTTTTTATGGTATACTGAAACCATTGTCAGGCGAGATAGGACTTAAATCCAATCGTTATACTGAATAAAAATCAAAATGAGATAATTTAAGCTGATATCTGATCGGTGCTAGAATAACCATGCGCAAGCTATCTTTTTGCATGTCGCACTGAGCCAAAAAAGAACCGGTGATACACAAGGTACGTAACAGCCACATAAGTCCGTCACTCATTCTATCTTATTTTGATTTTGAAAGAGTGTTAAATCGAATAAAGAGCGAAAGGATCCTGGGTTTAGATGTTGCAACATTTCCAAGTGTCCTGATTTAGGCTATTCGATATCTCTTTGAATGAAAGAACGACTCAACTATTTGATTACGCTCATGAACCAAGAGATTCTAACCGTTTCTTAGAAATATTTACATCTATTTTTTCAGAAAGGATCAGACATGATACCAGCATATTTACATATTCATCACCAGATAAAGGACGAGATTGATCAGGGAATCTGGAAGATTGGTCAGCGTTTGCCCAGCGAGCGTGATCTGGCGGACACCTTTAAGGTGAGTCGGATGACACTTCGCCAAGCTATCACCTTGCTAGTAGAAGAGGGGATTTTGGAGCGTCGAGTTGGTTCGGGGACCTATGTTGCCAGCAATCGGATTCAGGAAAAGATGCGGGGGACGACAAGTTTCACAGAGATCATTAAGTCCCAAGGGAAAACGCCGTCTAGCCAACTCTTGTCTTATACGGAGGATAAACCCAGTAAGAAGGAGCAAGCCCATCTTAACCTGAGGCATACTGATAACGTGGTTCGAATGGAGCGGATCCGCTTTGCAGATCAGGTGCCAGTTGTCTATGAAGTGGCAGTGGTTCCGAAGAAATTGATTGCGGCTTTTGATCAGGAGTCTGTGACCCAGCATTTTTTTCAGACCTTGATTGAGCACGGCTTTAAGATTGGAAAAAGCCAGCAGACCATCTATGCCCGTCTGGCTGAAGAGAAGGTTGCCAGGTATTTAGAATTGACAGAAGGCCAGGCGATTTTGGGCTTGACCCAGGTATCTTATTTAGAAGATGGCAGCCCTTTTGAGTACGTTAAGAGCCAGTATGCAGGCGAGCGATTTGAATTTTATTTGGAAAACAATTAGACAGAAAGGAGTCGAACATGGTAGAGCATTCCATATGGCATGAACGGATCAAAGAACGGTTGCCAGAACATTATTTTGCCAGGATCAATACCTTCCTAAAGCAGGTCTATGAGACCGGAACCATTTACCCACCCAAGGACAAGGTCTTTGCAGCCTTGCAGCACACTTCCTTGGAAGATGTCAAGGTAGTCATTTTGGGACAGGACCCTTACCATGGTCCAAACCAAGCACAGGGGTTTTCGTTTTCAGTTCCGGACACTTTGCCAGCGCCGCCATCCCTGCAAAACATCTTAAAGGAATTAGCGGAGGATGTTGGCGCCAAAGAAAAGCACGACTTGACGCCTTGGGCAGATCAGGGAGTCCTCTTGCTCAATGCCTGCCTGACCGTTCCGGCCGGTCAAGCCAATGGGCATGCTGGCTTGATTTGGGAGCCTTTTACCGACGCGACCATTCAGGTGGTGAACGATCTGGACCAGCCAGTCGTCTTTATTCTATGGGGTTCCTATGCTAGGAAAAAGAAGGCTCTCATTACCAATCCTAAGCACCTGGTGCTGGAGTCGGCTCACCCTAGTCCCTTGTCGGCTTACCGTGGCTTTTTTGGCAGTCGTCCTTTTTCAAGGGCTAATGCTTTTTTGGTGGAAAATGGCAGAGCAACGATTGATTGGTTGAGGTGAAAAATGGTCAAGTTAGCAACGATTTGTTATGTGGATAATGGAGAGGCTCTGCTCTTGCTCCATCGCAATAAAAAGGAAAATGATGTCCACGCTGGGAAATGGATCGGCGTAGGGGGAAAGTTTGAGGCAGGTGAAAGTCCAGAAGAATGTGCTAAGCGAGAAATTTTTGAAGAGACGGGACTGACAGCAACTAAGTTGGCATTGAAGGGAGTGATTACCTTTCCTGAATTCACTCCGGAAAATGATTGGTATACCTATGTTTTTAGGGTTACTGAGTTTGAGGGGGAGTTGACAGTTGATTGTCCAGAAGGTGATTTAGAATGGGTCCCTTACGACCAGGTTTTGCTAAAACCGACCTGGGAAGGAGATTTGACATTCTTATCTTGGCTGTTAGAGGATAAGCCCTTCTTTTCAGCTAAGTTTTCCTATCAAAACAACCTTCTCAAAGGTCAGAGTGTTATTTTTTATGAGCATTAGGCCAAAAGGAGCCCGAAATGACGTATGCGATTATTGCTGGCTTTGATGGAATGACAGATCAAAAGGTTAGGCGGGTTTGGGAGGAGTTGGCCCAAGCTGGCATATCGGACTATGCGGCCCAAATCCCAGATCGCCAACCCCATCTGACGCTAGCAACTTATGGCGATATTGCTGAAATAGACCGGTTTTATGATGCCCTTCGGCAATTTGCTCAAGCTTCTGAAAGAGTTCCTATCCAGATTAGCAGTATAGGGTCCTTTTTACAGTCTGGAACGCTTTACTGGGCGCCTCAGTTGACCAAATCCTTGTCTGACTTTCACCATCAGCTACACATGGCTTTGGCAACTTATGAGTCTAGCGATCACCAATCCTTGTACGGTCCAGCTACTTGGTTACCCCATGTGACCTTGGCCAACTATCTTAATAAGGAAGAGCTTGGTCAAGCCTTTTCCTATTGCCAGGAGAGTCAAGCTCCGTTTAAGGGAGAGATAAGGTCTCTGACCCTGCTAGCTTTTTCAAAAGGGCAAGCTCCTCAGCCTTTGTTAGAAATCTCTTTAGGAAAAGACGTTGCACGCTAAAAGAAAGGACTTGTATTGAATCAGACACGAAAGGGACTTTTATTGGTCCTCGTTTGTTACCTACTTTGGGGCGTTTTATCCCTCTACTGGAAACTACTGGGCGGCATTGCCTCTCTGACAGTTTTTTCCTACCGTATCGTGTTTACGGTAGTTACCATTTTGATTTATATGGCTCTAGCCGGCAAGCAAAAGGCTTATATTGAGGAATGGCAAGGTTTGCGACAAGATAAAAAGTCTTTGCTTCTGATGTTTCTTGCCAGTGGCGCCATTGCCCTCAACTGGATTGTCTATATTCAGGCGGTGACCCACGGCCAGGCTGCCCAAGCGAGCCTGGGCTACTATATCATGCCACTAGTATCCATTTGCCTGTCAGTAGTGGTTTTGAAAGAAAGGATTAGCCAGTACGGCAAAGTCGCTTTCCTGCTGGCAGGGGCTGGTGTGGTGCTCTTGCTTTTCCAATCAGGTCAATTGCCCCTAGTCGCTCTGGCTTTGGCTATTTCATTTGGTTTTTATGGCTTGTTGAAGAAAGGATTAGGGGTTTCCAGTGATTTTGCCATGCTGTTTGAGGCTTCCTGTGTCTTGGTCTTTAGTTTGCCCTATTTACTGATTAAGGGCGAGGACTTTTGGTCTTATACCCCTTTGGAAATGATCTTACTCGCCTTATCAGGAGTCGTAACGGCGATTCCTTTACTTCTCTTTGCAGAAGGGGTCAAGCGTGCACCGCTGAATCTAGTTGGCTTTATCCAGTACATTAATCCGACCATCCAGCTCTTATTAGCCATTGGGGTATACGGTGAAGTCGTCAGCGTTAAAGAATGGCCTGCCTTTCTGCTGATTTTGTTGGCCATTGGGATTTTTGTCCTGGGTCAAATGAAGGACTTAAAGGCGGTTAAATCAACAGCAAAAGTGACAAAAGTAGGGAGAAAACAATGATATTAACGATTCAAGAATTACAAGACTATCTAGCAAGCCACTATAGCCAGCGAGGGCAGGAGCAGGGGCTTTTTATGAAATTGGTCGAAGAAATAGGTGAAGTTGCTGAAATTCTCAACCAACGTGCCGGCCGAAAGGCGCAAGATAAAGCGGATTTGGATAAAGAGCTTGCGACTGAGCTAGCAGACATGATTCATTATATTGTGGCCATTGCAGCCATTAACGATTTGGATCTGACAAAAACGATTCTCGAAAAGGACAAAGAGGCAGCTATTAAATATGGTCATGAGATTGATCTGGAGACTTTTTTAGAGACCAGAGAAGGGGAAAACCATGCCAGTCGGTAAGTCAAACAAAAGAGCTAAGGTCAGGCCTAAGTCCCCGAGGAAGAAGTATCGGCTGAAGCCTGCTATCAGGAAAAAAGTCAAAGCCTATTTGATGTTAGCTAGTCTGGTTGTCTTTTGGCTGTTTGCCTTTCAGCAATGGCGGCTGAGAACAGAGCAGCTAGCTTTTGAGAGGGCTGACCGTTCTGCCTTTATTGAAATAGTTGGCGCTACTGCCAAAGAATTGGCAAACAAGCATGACCTTTATGCTTCTGTCATGGTGGCCCAGGCGATTTTAGAGAGCGATTGGGGGCAAAGTCAGCTGACCAAAGAAGCCAACAACCTCTTTGGCATCAAAGGAGACTACTGGGGCAAGTCTTATGAGATTGAAACAGCAGAGGACGATGGGACAGGGAAACGCTATACGATTATGGCCAAGTTCAGGCGGTACCCAACCTACCATGCTTCTCTCAAGGACAATGCAAGGCTTCTTAGGAAAGGTCTGATAGGGGCTCCTGATTTTTACGCTGGGGCCTGGCGGAGTAGGACACAATCCTACCGAGATGCCACTGCCTATCTTCAAGGCCGCTATGCCACGGATACCAGTTATGCCAGTAAGCTCAATGAGCTGATTGAACAGTATGACTTGACACGGTTTGATGAGTAAGATTTGAAATAGCCCTCTGGCTTAGTGGTCTAGTCATCCGGATAACCTCAGGGGCTTTATCACTTATCTCTTCTTGTTGCTGAAGTTTTGATCAGATTTCACATCTTGATATTACTTGTTTTCATATGGCAAACCCAGGCAAGTTGCTCCAGACCATACAAAAAATAAACGGTGGTTGCCGTTTATTTTTGTTTCTGGTTGGTAATATTTAGCCCCCAAGGAACTAGGTTTTCATTTTTAGCTCGAATGCGGGCCATGTTATCGCGATGTCTAATAATGACAATACTTGCTGCGCTGATAACGATTAAAACGAGGACCCAATCTCCCTTGGGCAAAAGCAACCCAAGCTGGGGAAAGAGCAGGACAGTCACAATAGCAACCCCAGCTGCCACCACGCTAGACATGGAAATCATAGAGGTTAGGTAGAGGGTTATCACAAAGATAAGCATCAAAAAGAGGCAGTAGAGGGGAATGAAGCCCATCAGCATGCCAGCACTGGTCGCGACAGCCTTGCCACCCCTGAATTGGGCAAAAATCGGAAAAGTATGGCCGATGACCGCCAAGAGCCCAAAAATGAGAGGGGAAATACCAGAAATGCCAAAGAGGCTAGGCAGGAGAGTAGCGATGGTTCCTTTCAGAAAATCAAGCAGAAAAACAACGATACCAGCTTTTTTCCCAAGCACTCGGAAGGTGTTGGTCGTGCCGGTATTTCCTGAACCGTAGTCGCGCAAGTTTTTTTGAAAAAAAATCTGGCCAATCCAGAGTCCAGATGGAATGGAGCCCAAAAGATAGGCTAAAATAAGAGCTAGAATTATCATAAGCTCATTATAGCATAGGTGGTCGCCTAATCACTAGCGAAAACTTTTGCAAATTTTTTTAAAAACCTGTAATATAGTAGAGATGACAAATTTGGAGGTCATGATGTCTAAGAAAGAGATTAGTATTAACAACTACGGCGATGACGCCATTCAGGTCTTGGAGGGGCTGGACGCGGTGCGGAAGCGTCCGGGCATGTACATCGGCTCGACCGATGGCGTGGGCCTTCACCACCTGGTCTGGGAGATTGTCGATAACGCGGTCGATGAGGCCCTGTCTGGCTTTGGAGACAAGATTGAGGTGACCCTCAACACCGATGGATCGGTAACGGTGGCCGATAGCGGGCGTGGGATGCCGGTCGGCATGCACGCCATGGGCATTCCCACGGTCGAGGTCATCTTCACCGTCCTCCACGCAGGGGGCAAGTTCGGTCAAGGCGGCTACAAGACCTCTGGTGGTCTTCACGGGGTGGGCTCGTCCGTCGTCAATGCCTTGTCTAGCTGGTTAGAAGTGACCATCACTCGGGACGGCGCCGTGTACCGCCAGCGTTTTGAAAATGGCGGCAAGCCCGTGACCACCCTTGAAAAGATTAGCACTGCGCCCAAGTCCAAGTCTGGCACGACGGTTAGCTTCCTGCCTGATCCGAAGATTTTCTCCACGGTTGACTTTAAGTATGGGACAATAGCAGAGCGGCTCAAGGAGTCTGCCTTCCTACTCAAGAACGTCACTCTCAGTTTGACAGACAAAAGATCTGGCGAGGAGGCTACCTTCCACTATGAGAATGGTGTGCAGGACTTTGTCGCCTACCTCAACGAGGACAAGGAAACCCTGACACCGATTATCGCCTTTACAGGGGAGGAGCAGGAGTTCCAAGTCGACATTGCCATGCAGTACAACGATGGCTTTTCTGACAATATCCTCTCCTTTGTCAACAATGTCCGCACCAAAGACGGCGGTACGCACGAAACAGGGTTTAAGACTGCCATTACCAAGAGCCTCAATGACTACGCGAGAAAAACAGGGCTTCTGAAAGAAAAGGACAAAAACTTAGAAGGGTCTGACTACCGTGAGGGCTTGTCAGCGGTCCTATCCATCCTTGTTCCTGAAGCCCATCTCCAGTTTGAAGGGCAGACCAAGGATAAGCTGGGCAGCCCCCTTGCTCGTCCCATTGTCGATAGCATTGTCAGCGAGAAATTGACCTTTTTCCTCATGGAAAATGGTGAAACTGCCAGCAACCTCATCCGCAAGGCTATTCGTGCCAGAGATGCTAGAGAAGCGGCTAGAAAGGCGCGTGATGATGCCAGAAGTGGCAAGAAGAACAAGAAAGACAAGGGGCTGCTATCTGGTAAGTTGACCCCAGCCCAGTCTAAAAATGCCCAGAAAAATGAGCTCTATCTGGTCGAGGGAGATTCAGCGGGCGGTTCTGCCAAGCAAGGTCGTGACCGCAAGTTTCAAGCAATCTTACCGCTACGAGGTAAGGTTATCAATACCGAAAAGTCCAAGATGAGCGATATCCTCAAAAACGAGGAAATCAACACCATGATTTATACCATCGGAGCTGGTGTTGGGGCGGATTTCAATATCGCTGACATCAACTACGACAAGATTATCATCATGACCGATGCGGATACAGACGGTGCCCATATCCAAACCCTACTCTTAACCTTTTTCTACCGCTACATGCGGCCGCTGGTCGAGGCGGGGCATGTCTACATCGCGCTGCCGCCACTCTATAAGATGAGCAAAGGCAAAGGAAAAACCGAAGAAAAAATCGCCTATGCTTGGACGGACGGTGAGCTGGAGGATTTACGCAAAGAGTTCGGAAAAGGCGCTCTTCTCCAACGCTACAAGGGACTAGGGGAAATGAACGCCGACCAGCTCTGGGAGACTACCATGAACCCTGAGACCCGCACCCTTATTCAGGTGACCATTGATGACCTAGCGCGTGCCGAGCGCCGTGTCTCCACCCTTATGGGCGACAAGGTCGAACCTCGCCGCAAATGGATTGAGGACAATGTGCGGTTTAGTTTGGAGGAGACTGGGGCTTTTAGTTGAGTAAGTTTATGCTAAGAGATTCCAGATATTTCTGAATAGACTCGTCATGAGGAAGTCTCAAACAAGAAGGCTGCCAACTATAGAAAACAAAAGACCTATAAGGAGAAACCAATGAAACTAAATATTGGACATAAAAAGGCTTTGGAGGCTATGCAAAGTCGCTATAAAAAGGCGGAAGAAATCCTAAAAGATGATGCAAAAATGGAGCCATTCTTAGCAAAACTAGAACAAAAAATCGCACGGATTCCCTTTGTCCGTGAGGAAATCAAGGCGATCCCTATCTTGATTGCCATGGTGAGAAGTTACTGGAAAGGCGATTACCGAAAAGTCCCGACCAAAACCATCATTGCCATCATCAGTGCGCTGCTATACTTCCTGTCTCCTATTGACGTGGTGCCAGACTGGATTCCTTTCCTGGGACAGCTGGATGATGTCATCGTGATTGGGACTTGCTGGAAGTTAGTTCATAATGATATTGATGCTTATCGGAAGTGGAAGCAGGAGAGATAGTTGATAACCTCCTCAACATCAGACTACTTAATGCGATTATCATAAGAACAACATAAACAGGAGTTACAATGAGTAACATTCAACACATGTCCTTAGAGGACATTATGGGAGAGCGTTTTGGGCGCTACTCCAAATACATTATTCAAGAACGGGCTTTGCCTGATATTCGTGACGGGCTAAAGCCCGTTCAGCGGCGGATTCTTTACTCCATGAACAAGGACGGGAATACCTTTGACAAGGGCTACCGTAAATCGGCCAAGTCGGTCGGAAATATCATGGGGAATTTCCACCCCCACGGGGACAGCTCCATCTACGAGGCCATGGTCCGTATGTCACAAGATTGGAAAAACCGTGAGATTCTGGTCGAGATGCACGGAAACAACGGTTCCATGGACGGTGATCCGCCAGCGGCCATGCGGTATACCGAGGCTCGCCTGTCAGAGGTGTCCAGCTTCTTGCTCAATGACATCGACAAGAAGACCGTGCCCTTTGCCTGGAACTTTGACGACACGGAAAAAGAGCCGACCGTTTTGCCTGCTGCCTTTCCAAATCTTCTGGTCAACGGGGCGACAGGGATTTCGGCTGGTTATGCCACCGACATCCCACCGCACAATTTGGCTGAGGTCATTGATGCAGTGGTCTACATGATTGACCACCCTAATGCTTCGGTGGACAAGCTCATGGAGTTCCTGCCTGGACCGGACTTCCCGACAGGGGGGATTATCCAAGGGGCTGATGAAATCAAGAAAGCCTACGAAACTGGTAAGGGTCGTGTCGTGGTGCGGTCAAAAACAGCTATCGAGAGCCTTAAGGGCGGCAAGGAGCAGATTGTCATCACCGAGATTCCCTACGAGGTCAACAAGGCTGTTTTAGTTAAGAAGATTGATGATGTGCGGGTCAACAACAAGGTGCCTGGTATTGCTGAGGTGCGTGATGAGAGTGACCGAGACGGCCTACGAATTGCCATTGAGCTCAAAAAAGACGCCGATAGCCAGACCATTCTCAACTATCTGCTCAAGTATACCGACCTGCAAATCAACTATAACTTTAACATGGTCGCTATCGACAACTTCACCCCTCGTCAGGTCGGCTTAGCCAAGATATTGACCAGCTACATCGCCCACAGGCGGGAGGTCATTATCGCGCGGTCTCGGTTTGATAAGGAAAAAGCAGAGCGGCGACTCCACATTGTTGAGGGGTTGATTCGAGTACTGTCCATTCTGGATGAGGTCATTGCCCTCATCCGTGCAAGTGATAACAAGGCTGACGCTAAGGAAAATCTCAAGGTCTCCTACGACTTTACCGAGGAGCAGGCAGAAGCCATCGTGACCCTCCAGCTCTATCGCTTGACCAATACGGACATTGTCACCCTAGAAGAAGAGGACAAGAGCTTACGCGAGCAGATTGCGACCTTATCCGCTATCATCGGTGACGAGAAGACCATGTACCACCTGATGAAGCGAGAGCTCCGTGACGTTAAGAAAAAGTTTGCCAGTCCACGTCTGTCAGAGCTGCAGGCAGAGGCTCAGTCTATCGAGATTGACACCGCCAGTCTCATCGCCGAGGAGGAGACCTATGTCAGCGTGACCCGAGCAGGCTACCTCAAGCGCACTAGCCCACGTTCCTTCTCTGCCTCTACGGTAGAGGAAATCGGCAAGCGTGAAGACGATGAGCTGATTTTCTTGGCGCAGGCTAAGACGACCCAGCACCTGATGGTCTTCACAGACCTTGGCAATGTCATCTACCGTCCTGTCCATGAGTTGACGGACACCAAGTGGAAGGACATCGGAGAGCACTTGAGCCAAACAGTGACCAATTTTGACCAGCAGGAGCAGGTGCTCTATGCTGAGATTGTTGATCAGTTTGACACGACGACCTACGTTGCCACGACCCAGTCAGGGCAAATCAAGCGGGTAGAGCGAAAAGAGTTTACCCCTTGGCGGACCTACAAGTCCAAGTCGGTCAAGTTTGCCAAGCTTAAGGACGCTGATGACCGAGTGGTCTCTATCTCGCCAGTCGCACTTGATGACATCATGGTCGTGACGACCAATGGCTACGCTCTACGATTTAACGTCGAAGAAGTCCCAGTGATCGGCAGTAAGGCCGCAGGGGTTAAGGCCATCAACCTCAAGGACTGCGACCAAGTAGCTGCCAGCTTTGTCGTGACCAGTAGCAGCATGTACCTCCTGACCCAGAGAGGTAGTCTCAAGCGGATGGCTGTCGCAGACATTCCAACCGCCAAGCGGGCAGGTCGCGGCCTTCAAGTCCTCCGTGAGCTCAAGACCAAACCTCACCGTGTCTTTGCGGCAGGAAGTGTCCAGTCAGAAGTCACAGAGCTGGATTTGTTCAGCACAGAAACCAGCCAGCAGACAGAGGTCTTGCAAGTAGTGGACCAAGCCGGTGCGACTTATACCATCAACCTAGCGGAGCTCGGTCAATCCGAACGCACCAGCAACGGTAGCTTCATCTCTGACACCATTTCAGAGATTGGCGTGGCAAGAGCTAGTATGCTAAAATGAGGTCAAACATGATTCGCTTAGAGACGATTACCCCTGAGAATTGGCGAGTAGACTTAGCCGTTTCGGCTAATCAGTTATCTTTCGTTGCTCCTCGTGAAAGGATTTTAGCCAGAGCTTATGCCTATCGCGCAGAGCATAGCCGTGCGTTCATCATTTTTCATGATGATATCCCTATAGGGATGGTGCTTTACTATGATTACCCCAAAGGTCAGACCTATGAGCTCAGCCAATTTTTCATCGACGAAAGATACCAGGGACGAGGTTATGGGTATGAAGCCATGTTACAGGTTTTTGACGTCATGCTAGCAGACGGTCGTTACCAGCAGGTTCGGCTATGCTACACAGCTGACAATCCAGCCGCTAGGCGCTTTTATGACTCGCTTGGTTTCCAAGTAACTTCTGAAGGAGATGATGAAGAGATTGTGATGGTGCGACCTTTAAGCTAACTGATTGCTTCCATCTTCCGTAAGAGGCAAGAGTTTTACTGAAATATGAACGGAGTATTTTATGAAAAAATTATCTCTCCTAGCCTTGGTAGGGCTAGGCTTGACGGCTTGCGCTAATCAGCAGACTAGTCAGTCAGCACCCGCACAGACAGAGCGGTCAACAGCTAGTATCGATTGGAGCAAGGCTGGTCCTGATGCTCAGAAACATCAGATTAGCTTTGCTGATGTCGAGCAGGCTGTTGAAGATGGTGACGTTTTCTACGATGTCCGCTCAAAAGCAGAGTATGAGGCAGGCAATTTCGGCATCACGGAGAGCTTCCCATTCACCGATATGGAGAAAGGGCTCTTACCAGACCTGCCAAAGGACACGCCGATTTATGTCCACTGCCTCAAAGGCGTTCGATCAGCGCAGGCTGCGAAAATCCTGCGTGACGCTGGCTTTACAAACGTCTATGACCTGGGCGGTCTAGCACATGTTGAGGCTATTGGTGGTGTTTTAGGGCAATAGCAGAGCAGGTCACTAGCTTTTGCCAGCCCAGTAAGTGTGGCAGGCGAAACATTCTATGAGCTCAGCTATTTTAAAAAGAATTTTCTGAAAATTTATTGATTTTTTAAGCAAAAAAGTCTAGAATAAAAGCAGATTGAAAAGTACAAAGGAGTCCGTATGACTGTAGAACTCGATTGGGAAAACCTAGGGTTTTCCTACATGAAATTACCCTATCGCTTTTTAGCGCGCTATGAGAAGGGACAGTGGCTAGAGGGTGGCTTGACCGAAGACGCTGATTTGCATTTATCAGAGAGTTCGCCAGCTCTCCATTATGGACAACAGGCCTTTGAGGGCTTGAAGGCTTACCGGACCAAGGATGGTTCTATCCAACTCTTTCGCCCAGATGAGAATGCCAAGCGCCTGCAACGGACAGCCGATCGTCTCCTCATGCCTCAGGTTCCAACGGAATTATTCATCAAGGCCTGTAAAGAAGTGGTCAAAGCAAATCAAGACTACGTGCCGCCTTATGGCACAGGGGCGACCCTTTATTTGCGTCCACTCCTAATTGGAATTGGCGATATTATCGGTGTCAAACCAGCAGAGGAATACATTTTCACCGTTTTTGCGATGCCTGTTGGAAATTACTTTAAAGGTGGACTTCAACCCACTAATTTTCTCATTCAAGACGAATTTGACCGTGCGGCGCCAAATGGAACAGGTGCAGCCAAAGTCGGAGGAAACTATGCTGCTAGTCTCTTGCCTGGGAAGACGGCTAAGTCTAAAGGGTTCTCCGATGTGATTTATCTGGATCCAGCTACCCATACTAAGATTGAAGAAGTTGGTTCAGCTAATTTCTTTGGGATTACAGCAAATGGACAATTTATGACACCTAAGAGTCCATCTATCTTACCGTCGATTACCAAATATTCTCTCCTTTACCTGGCAGAACACCGCCTAGGTTTGACACCCGTTGAAGGAGATGTCTTTGTGGCAGATTTAGACCAGTTTATCGAGGCAGGTGCTTGTGGAACGGCAGCTGTCATTTCTCCAATTGGAGGTGTACAGCACGGAGAAGCCTTCCATGTCTTTTACAGTGAGACTGAAGTTGGACCTGTGACCAAGCGCCTCTACGATGAATTGACAGGGATTCAATTCGGGGATATAGAAGCACCAGAAGGTTGGATTGTGCCTGTTGACCTAGATTGACTTTTTTCTGTTTTTACTAGAGTTGGCACTTGTCAGCTCTAGTCATTTTATATAAAATAGAGGATGAGGTGAAAAAATGAGTAAAAAAGATAAAAAAATTGAACTTCAACTGGCAGATGCTAAAGTGGAAGTATCTGGGCAAATTTATGACGGCTATTCTTTGAGGTTGGGCAAGAGAGACATTGGTCAGATTGCAGAAATTTCAACTAACCAGTTTGCAATCGTTAAAAGTGGAAATGCAGAAGCCTTTTTCAAAAAACTTGAGAAAGCCGTTGAAGCGATTATTGAAAATTATAACTTAAATCATTAAAAATCCTTGAAATGCCTCAAAAATCATGATATAATGAATTTTGTTGGTGCTGGAGAGATAGCGAAGAGGCTAAACGCGGCGGACTGTAAATCCGCTCCTTCGGGTTCGGGGGTTCGAATCCCTCTCTCTCCATAGTCTAAGAGGCTAAGGGCGTCCAAACGCAAAGTAAAAATAGGAAGTTAGTGGCAAATTCTGATTTGCGAGATAACTTATCTTTTTTACATAGCGTTTAGCCCGAGTTCAGTTTTCTTAGACTAGTCAACTAACTTTGGGGTATAGCCAAGCGGTAAGGCAAGGGACTTTGACTCCCTCATGCGTTGGTTCGAATCCAGCTACCCCAGTCAAGGTATCAGGCTTTGCCTGACGTCATTTTAAAAGCGTTGTTGTCGTTGCGGGTGCCTTAAATAAAATATATTTTTATCAGTTAGCAATCGGGCTAGCTGATGTGGAGGATTTTTTAATAATGAACGAATTTGAAGATTTGTTGAACAGTGTAAGTGAAGTTAACACAGGCGATGTGGTAACTGCAGAAGTATTGACCGTTGATAACGATCAAGCTAATGTAGTGATTTCTGGCACTGGTGTTGAAGGTGTGTTGACTCGCCGTGAGTTGACAAGTGACCGCGACGCTAACGTTGCTGACTTGGTAAAGCCAGGTGAAACCCTTGAAGTTTTGGTGCTTCGTCAAGTTGTTGGTAAAGACACTGATACTGTGACTTATCTTGTTTCTAAAAAACGTTTGGAAGCTCGTAAGGCATGGGACAAATTGGTTGGCCGTGAAGATGAGGTTGTGACTGTTACTGTGACGCGTGCTGTCAAAGGTGGTCTTTCTGTTGAGTTTGAAGGCCTTCGTGGTTTCATTCCAGCATCTATGATTGACACTCGCTTCACTCGTAACACTGAGCGTTTTGTAGGTCAAGAGATTGAAGCGAAGATCAAAGAAGTTGATCCAGCAGAGAACCGTTTCATCCTTTCACGTCGTGAAGTGGTTGAAGAGCAAGCTGCAGCAGCACGTTCTGAAGTGTTTGGCAAGCTTGAAGTTGGTTCAGTTGTAACTGGTAAGGTTGCTCGCATCACTAGCTTCGGTGCCTTCATCGACCTTGGTGGAGTTGATGGTTTAATCCACTTGACAGAATTGTCTCATGAGCGTAATGTATCACCAAAATCAGTTGTAGCTGTTGGAGATGAAGTAGAAGTTAAAGTTTTGGCACTTGATGAAGAAGCTGGCCGTGTATCTCTGTCACTGAAAGCAACTACCCCTGGACCATGGGATGGCGTTGAGCAAAAGTTGGCTGCTGGTGATGTGATCGAAGGCAAGGTAAAACGGTTGACTGATTTCGGTGCTTTCGTTGAAGTACTGCCAGGTATCGATGGTTTGGTTCATATCTCACAAATTTCGCACAAACGTGTTGAAAATCCAAAAGATGCTTTGAGTGTTGGTCAAGATGTGACTGTTAAAGTTCTTGAAGTGAATGCTGAGAACGAACGTGTATCTCTTTCTATCAAGGCTTTGGAAGAGCGTCCAGCTCCAGCTGAAGGCGAACAAACTGAAAAACGTCAATCTCGCCCACGTCGTCCACGTCAAGAAAAACGTGACTTCGAATTGCCAGAAACACAAACAGGTTTCTCAATGGCTGACCTCTTCGGAGACATTGAATTATAATCAATAACCAGAGTTAGGAAATTTTCCTAGCTCTTTTTGCGTTTAGGAAATTTGATCTTTCAAGCGGATGTTGACCAGCTAATATTCTTTAAAAATTAAAGATACCGTTGTCAACTCGCTCCGGTGAACTCCAGTTCTATAGTTTCGTTTCTTAGGCTAGATTGAGTTTCTTTGATACTCTTCCAAAAACAAAATGAGATAGGATGAATGATAGACAGGTGTGGATGTTACTTATCTTGCGTATCATCGGTACGTTTTTGGCTCAGTGCGACAGGTGAAAAGATAGTCTATCCATATTTATTTTACCGAAAGTCGGTATCAGTTTAACTCATCTAATGTTTATTTTAATTCAGTATGGCTATAAGCGGGGGATTAGGTTTTGTGATTGCCACACGTTTTAGACTAGATTCTCGCTGAGTTTTTGGAAAGAAAAAGCTTCCATCTCGAAGGAGGAAGCTTTTAATATTTATTGAATATTTAATTTGTACTTAATGAGGTAATGGGTTGAGAAGTAGGCGATGAAACCGATCAGAAGTTGGAAGATTGTATTGAGACCTAGATAAAGATCTATATTATTAATATTTTGTAGCAATCGAGAGACGACAGTCAAATCTAAGCTAATCAAGAGGGCATGAATGAGGAAGTAAGCGACAAAAGAGAGAAGAACGCGACGGTCTTCCGCCATGTGCCCAATAGCAATGGCTAGGTAAATCAGTAAAATAGAATTGATAAATTCTACGGCTAAACTGACCAGATAGAGAGGGCTCGTAGTGAACGGTAGATTGTTTAAGAATTCCGTCAGATCAATCCGTTGGAAGACAGTCGGATCCAGAATGAATGAGATAATACTAATCGTGATCAGAATGGTAACCGCTGCTAAGATGTTCCATACTGCAGCTGCAGTGAGTTTGCTGAGCAGGATTTGATGGGTAGTCACAGGGAGGGTCATGGTCAGGTAGCCTTGACGGCCGTAGATATTTTCCCTAAATCGACGGATGACGAGAAAAGAGGGTAGAGAGACCCAGGGAAGCGATCAAGACACCGAAGCCAATAAAGGTAAGGATTGTAACAATAGCAGGAAGAACAGATGCGCTGGCTTCGAGGCCACCTGCATTCATGTGTTTAAGCCAAAACCCTAGGAAGACTGAAGCGACAATGCTGAGGCCGTAGAGGGCCAGGTACCATTTTCCGACAGCTTTAAACTCGTATTTTAATAATTTTCCAAACATAAAAACCTCCTAAGCTCTAAAATCGTCACGGAAGAGTTCATCGATGGACTCACCGTGTTGAACACGGAGGTCGTCCACATTTCCTTGGCGGACAATATGGCCACGATTGACAAAAATCACTTCATCTAAAATACTTTCAATATCTGAAATCAAATGGGTAGAAATCAGGACTGAAGCTTCTGGCGAGTAGTTGTTGATAATGGTCCGCAGGATGTAATCGCGAGCTGCAGGGTCAACCCCACCAATCGGTTCGTCCAGGATATAAAGCTTGGCCTTGCGGCTCATAACCAGGATGAGTTGGACTTTTTCCTTGTTCCCTTTAGAGAGTTTCTTGAGTTGGATGTCCAAGTTAATGTTGAGATCTTTGAGGAGATCCATCGCGGCTTCGGTGTCAAAGTCGTCATAAAAGGTCTTAAAGAAATCAAGTGCGTCCACCACCTTCATATTATCGTTGAGGTAGGTGGTGTCAGGCAGGTAAGACACGATTTTCTTGGTCTCTGGCGACGGTGCCGTTCCGTTGATAAGGATTTGGCCTTCATTGGGTTGTAAGAGGCCGTTAAGCAATTTGATGAGAGTAGTCTTACCAGATCCATTTGGCCCTAAAAGACCGATAATTTTACCAGACATCAATTGGAAACTGATATTATTGAGCGCTGTTTCCTGACCATAGCGTTTGGTCAGATTGGTTACTTCTACAAGAGGCAGTGCCATATTATTCTCCTTTTAAGTGTTTTTCGAGTTCGGGGATAATCTCTTCATCCTTGAAACCAAGATTTTGTATGTTGGTGACAAACTTTGTCAGCTCTTCCTGGGCCAACAGATGGCGCGTTAGGCTGATCAGTTCTTGATTGTCTGTGACAAAGCGGCCACTGGTCCGTTTGGCATAGACAAAACCTTGGGTCTCTAGGTCAGATAAGGCCCGCTGGATTGTGTTGGGATTGACTCCCGCTACATCAGCCAAGTCTCTGACAGAAGGCAATCGTTCGCCTGTCTGTAGTTGTCCTGTCACGATTTGTAGCTTGATGATGTTACAAATCTGGATATAGATGGGTTGATTGTTGTCAAATTTCCAAGCCATAGTAGTCCTTTCTAATTCAATTGTATTTTTGTTCTAAATACATAATACACTAAAACAATCATAATTGCAAGACTTTAGCGTTAAAAAAATAAAAAAATAATCCATTTTTTGGTATAATAGGATGATTACAGCTAAAGGATAGATTATGACAACGATTGAAGCATTAAAACAACGGCAAGAGAAGATTCGTAACTTCTCCATCATTGCCCACATTGACCATGGGAAGTCAACACTGGCTGACCGGATTTTGGAGAAGACCGAGACGGTTTCCAGCCGTGAGATGCAGGCCCAGCTCCTTGATAGCATGGACTTGGAGCGTGAGCGGGGTATTACCATCAAGCTCAACGCTGTCCAGCTGAACTACACTGCTAAAGATGGTGAGACCTATACCTTTCACTTGATTGACACACCAGGGCACGTGGACTTTACTTATGAAGTCTCTCGTTCCTTGGCAGCCTGTGAGGGAGCGATTTTGGTGGTGGATGCGGCACAGGGAATCGAAGCCCAGACCCTAGCCAATGTTTATCTGGCTCTGGACAATGACTTGGAAATCCTGCCAGTCATCAACAAAATTGACCTGCCAGCCGCGGATCCTGAACGGGTACGGACAGAAATTGAAGATGTCATTGGTCTGGACGCTTCCGAAGCTGTCTTGGCTTCTGCCAAGGCGGGCATCGGCATCGAGGAAATCTTAGAGCAAATCGTTGAAAAAGTTCCAGCGCCGACTGGTGATGTGACTGCGCCGCTGCAAGCCTTGATTTTTGACTCCGTCTATGACCCTTACCGTGGGGTTATCTTGCAGGTTCGTGTGGTCAATGGCATGGTCAAGCCGGGCGACACCATCCAGCTCATGAGCAATGGCAAGACCTTTGATGTAACTGAAGTCGGTATCTTCACCCCTAAAGCGGTCGGTCGTGAGGTTCTGGCAACTGGTGATGTTGGCTATATCGCAGCTTCTATCAAGACCGTGGCGGATACCCGGGTCGGCGATACCGTGACCCTAGCTAGTCAGCCAGCAGCAGAGCCCTTGGCAGGTTATAAGCAGATGAACCCCATGGTCTTTGCAGGGATTTATCCGATTGAGTCCAACAAATACAACGACCTCCGTGAGGCTTTGGAGAAACTCCAGCTCAACGATGCCAGTCTGCAATTTGAGCCAGAAACGTCGCAAGCGCTTGGTTTTGGTTTCCGCTGTGGCTTCTTGGGGCTGCTTCACATGGATGTTATCCAAGAGCGATTGGAGCGGGAGTTCAACATTGACCTCATCATGACCGCACCGTCGGTGGTTTACCATGTCAACACGACAGATGGTGAGATGATTGAAGTGGCAAACCCGTCTGAATTTCCAGATCCGACCCGTGTCCAATCCATCGAAGAGCCGTACGTCAAGGCCCAAATCATGGTGCCTCAGGAATATGTCGGAGCTGTCATGGAGCTGGCACAACGCAAGCGTGGCGACTTTGTCACCATGGATTACATTGACGATAACCGTGTCAATGTCATCTACCAGATTCCGCTGGCGGAGATTGTCTTTGACTTCTTTGACAAGCTCAAATCGTCCACTCGTGGTTATGCCAGCTTTGACTATGAGATTTCTGAGTATCGTACCTCTAAGCTGGTCAAGATGGATATTCTTCTCAATGGCGACAAGGTCGATGCCCTCAGCTTTATCGTCCACAAGGAATTTGCCTACGAGCGTGGAAAAATCATCGTGGACAAACTCAAGAAAATCATTCCTCGCCAGCAGTTTGAGGTGCCTATCCAGGCAGCTATCGGTCAGAAAATCGTGGCTCGTAGCGATATCAAGGCCCTGCGGAAGAATGTCCTTGCCAAATGTTATGGCGGTGACGTGTCTCGTAAACGCAAGCTCCTTGAAAAACAAAAGGCCGGCAAGAAGCGCATGAAAGCGATTGGTTCGGTCGAAGTCCCACAAGAAGCCTTCCTCAGCGTCCTGTCCATGGATGAGGACGAGAAGAAATAAGGGATTGATGATTGATTTGAAGAAGGAATTATCTGCAAATGCAGTTGATACACCTGTTGGAAAATTGATGACCTATTTCAAATCAGGTCAACGGACAATTTTGTTTCTAAGTGGTATAGGAGATTTTTCAACAAAAGAAAATTTTGCACCTGTCCTTCAATCTTTGCCAGAAAGTTTAGGTATACTGACGATTGACTACCCAAATATTGGTGGAAGTAGTATCCAAGACCAATCCTCTTATCATTTTCAGGATTGGATAGATTCTATTATAATGGTCCTCAACCATTATCAAGTATCCGATTATATTCTAGTCGTGCATAGTATTGCTGGTTTATTGGGGTTGAAATTAGTTGAGACAGTTGCGGGTTGTAAGGGATTTGTTGGTATTGAACCAACGACTGTGGCTATTTTGACAGGAGAAATCTTTTATCCAGAATTTGACAAAGTAAGTAAACAGGTAGCTAAGATTGGTTTTGAGCCATATTTTCGAGCTATTTCAAAGCGTGGAATGTCTGCTGAGTACCATCATAACTTGTGGCAATCCTTTGCTGAGAATCAATTAAAATATGATAAAGTTAATAGTAGATCATTTCAATTTTATCCATCGCTAGAGGACGGAGATTTGACTAAGCTAGGGTCTCTACCAAGTCATTTGCCGAGTGTCATACTTTCTCAATCTTTTCGAGAAAAAGAATACCTGAATTCGGAATACAAAACGGACCATAGTAGTAGTCAAATGATTTTAGCAGGTGATTCTCACTACCTACATTGGACAGAGAGTTCCTTGATAGCAGAGGTAATTGTGGTGATGCATGAAGGAATAGAATGAACTGAAGTCTCCATTATGAAGTAACTATTAAAAATCCTGAAAATAATCCAATAGAAAATAGTAGTGAGCAGATCTCCGCAGGTAGATTGCACTCACTACTTTTTATATATATTTGAAACAGAAATGGTTTGATAGATGATTAATTTCTGATTAGAAAAACAAAAAAGCGTCGAGTCGGTGCTTATTACTTTCGCAGTTTGAATACGGACAAAGCTTTATTTTAACGTACTGTGTTGTTTTGAATGGTTCAAAAATAATCATATAGCGACAATATTGAAGCCGATTTTTGCTGATCCACTTTTCTGTCTAATTAAACAGCCTTTAATGAGAAGAAATTAATATATTTTCAATTTAGAGAAGATAAATTGAGAGTTGCAAGATTGAAAAGCAGAGCTATAATTATTTCAGAGAGAATTAGCCGGTCCCTCTTTTCTTATGATATAATAATCATAATTAACAGACCGAGGAGATTTCAGATGAAGGATTTAAAATTAACAACGATTGTGGCCTTTGATAATGCAACAATAGAAGAGGTTGGTGAAGGACATGTCTTGGTTTCAACGGTGGTCGGCCAGCAATCTTTGAATATTTACGGGCATGCTCATGGAGGGTATTTGTTTACCCTTTGTGATGAAGTCAGTGGTCTAACAGCAATGACAGTTGGATGCGACACGGTGACTATCCAGTCGAATATTAATTACCTAAAAGCGGCTAAAGCCGGGCAAAAGCTTTGGATTCAGTCACAGTTGGTCCATAATGGTCGAACGACTAAGGTTATCGAAGTGGTGATTAAAAATGATGCAGGTGACCTCTTGGTGAAAGGGACCTTTACCATGTTTGTGACTGGCCTAAGAGACAGCAAGGAGGCTTAGTGTGACAGGCATTTTTGAATACGAATCATTCGGGACAAGAGGAGAAATGGAATCCGTTGTCCTGTTGAGTGGTTCCCCTAGACGCAAGGAATTATTAAGTTTTTTGAACCCTGAGGTCAAATCAGTTGCTATTGACGAGCGAGCGATAGAAGAAACTTTCATGGCACGCTATGCCTCAGATGATTTCTTAAAGAGAGCCGCCAAGACCTGTTGCGAGATTTCCAAGGCCAAGTCAAGCGGATCTTTAGAAAAGGGCAAGCTCTACATTTCTGCCGATACCATCGTGATTCTAGGGGAAGAGATTTACAACAAGCCCAAGGATCTTGAGGAGGCCAAGAGGATGCTACGTTCTTATTTTGGTCGTAGCCAGCAGGTTGTGACCTCAGTCTGTCTGAGGATGGAAGGATATTTGGAAGTTTTTTACAGCCTTGCCCAGATTGATTTTGTGGATTATTACCCTGCCCTGGAGGAGGCCATAGCGGCTTATGTTGAAGAAAAACAACCTCTGGACAAGTCAGGGGCCTATGGGATTCAGGAGTTGGACCCAAGATTTGTCCAAAAGATTTCAGGAGATCTTTATACCGTCATCGGTCTTCCAGTCGCTGAGATTGCTTCACGTTTGTTTGGAAAATAAGCCAGGAAAGGAGTTTGGCAGTGGGACAGAGGGAATTAGACATCGAGCATTACCGTCAGCTGGCGCTCCAAAAACAGAAGGAGCATCGTCTTTTTCTAGCGCAGTTAAAACGAAAACCTCCTAAGAATCTTGACAAGCTAGTCCAGGAGATTCATCAAGAGGTCTTTCAGGAAATCGATTGTACCCAGTGTGCTAATTGCTGTAAACGATTAGGGCCCCTGTTTACAGAGGCCGATATTACATGGATTGCTAAGCATTTTCGCATGAAATTACCAGCCTTTGAGAGCATGTTCTTAAGGACAGATGAAGATGGTGATAAGGTTTTTCAAAGGATGCCCTGTCCATTTTTAGGGGAAGATAATCTCTGTTCTATTTACGATGTTCGGCCTAAGGCTTGCAGGGAATTTCCCCATACTGATCGGAAGAAAATCTACCAGATCAACCATTTAACCCTGAAAAACACGCTCTTTTGCCCTGCTGCCTATCTTTTTGTTGAAAAGCTACGGGAACGCTGGCGACGATTTCCTAAACTTCTTAGTTAGAACCAGAGTACAGCCTTGTAAAATCTAAAAAGGAGAGTGAGACGAGCCTATTATATGTGGCTTGTCTCAGCTCTCTTTTTTGGTGTCGGACTGGTAATACTCAAAGAAAATCACTCTAGCCTAGGTAAGGAAACTGATAGTAGAACTGACGTTCAGGGTTATCATTGATTCTCAAAGAGTATAAGGGGGTTCATTTTTAGTTTTCTAAGAACCTGTATTCACAACAGAAACACTGACTAGAATGGGCTAATTTTAGCTTACTAACTATCAGGTGTTCTGGAAATATGAGCATTATCCCTGCAAAAAATTGTTCTCATTTGGACAAAAACTAGCCTAATTAGCTTAGCATCCCTATTGTGAATACAGGTTCTAAAACCTTTTGCCTTTCAAATCTTTTCTAGCTAGTCAAAGATAGTCATAGCAGACTGGAGTTCTTCCTTGAGGTGGTCTTGATAATATTGCCGAAAGACAGGCAGGTCCTTGATATCGCGGTAGCGCTTCGCCAGCTTGTAGCTAGGATTTATTTGGTAGTCAGGATAGGCCGTGTAGAAATCCCGGACCAGCTGCCATTCGCGTTTGTACCCCAAGGGTCTAGCTTGGTAATGAATCCCATCGATGATACGGTCAATCCGATGGTGTAGATGGCCAAAGACAACGTTTTTAACACCATACTCCAAGAAAACGTGATGGAAGGCTTGACTTCCTAAAAAAGCCCGAAAACGATCAAAATAGGGATGTTCAGGAATAAAGTCAGCATGAGGCACAAAATGAAGGGCAACAAGAGGCTCTGATTTAGCTTTTTGCAATAATGTTTCAGCACAATATAGGCTCTCTTGCGTTAGAGCTAGATCACTCTTTGAACGGTCGAGCTTGCGATCAAACCATAAAAATTGCTTGTCTCTTAGATGTTCTTCTGAACTTTTATGTGGATAAAAACTATAGTCATACCAGCCAGCAAGATGGACGAGGGTCCGCTTTTCCAGCTCCACAAGACCGCCATCTAGTTGCTGAATGTGCGCTTCTGTCATCCCCAGCATGTCATGGTTACCAAGGTTGAACGACACGTTCACTACAGCAGCGATTTGGTCAAGAAAGGGCCTCGTCACTTGCTCAAATTGATTGGAAATATCCCCTGCAATATGGAGATGTGTGATCTGTTGCTCCTGAAGAATCTGTTTGAAGAATTCCATTTCAAACAGGCCAAAAGCATTGTGATCAATGTGGAGGTCACTCATAATCGCAAGTTTTGTCATAGATTGATTATAGCAGAAAATGAAACTGTTACCTAACTAAAAACTTGCTATTTGTTCTAGATTTAAAACAGAAATTTTCTTGAAGAGAGATAGAGTTTATCCAATCTTGACAGGGAGGGTGATACTCCTTTAGAACAAGAGTAAATCTGTTTGGCCAAGAGGAATGAACTGTCTGCTCTGCTATTTTACAAAAAATAAAAGAAAGTACCTACATGGGATAACCTCAAACTTCCTAAATGCCCTATCAAGCGTTGCGAAATTTAGCGGATGTGCTTGGATCCGAGGATTATACTTAGTGACAATCAGTTCAATTTCTTGGAACGGTTAGAGAGTTCAGATAAAAGTAGAAAGACTAGAAAAGCAGATGACCATTTTTTAAGTACCTCTGGCGCCCTCTTTTTTAATAAATCTTGTAAATTTGTGAAAAAACTGTTAAAATAAAGGTGTCATCATCTAATGAGGAGGTATGTGATGTTAGATTTTGGACAAGTATTTGCTTACGGTGGGATTATTGTGATCCTTATCCTGGCCATTGCTATTTTCTTTGCTGGGTTTGTCTCGGCTTCGCCTGGTGAAATCAAGGTAATTTCGGGTCCGCGTGGCCAACGGGTCCTGCATGGTAGAACAGGTTGGAAAATCCCGATTCTTGAACGGGTGGACACCATGACAGCTGGGATGATTTCGGTTGACGCTAAGACAACCGATTTTGTACCGACCAATGACTACATCAACGTCAAGGTTGATGCAGCAGTTAAAGTCAAGATCGGAACGGAGCGACCGGAGTTGTTCAAAGCAGCGACACGTAACTTCCTTTACAAATCTCAAGAAGAAATCGCTGATGAGGTACGAGATACCTTGGAAGGTCACCTTCGTGCCATTATCGGTCAGATGAAGCTGGAAGCTATTGTCAAGGAGCGGGCCACCTTCTCTGAAAAAGTCCAAGAGAATGCCAAGTTCGACCTAGAAGAAATGGGTCTGGAAATCGTTGCCTTTAACATTCAAGGCCTATTGGATGAGAATGGGGTTATTAAAGATCTTGGTATTGACAACACTGAGCAGATCAAGAAAGAAGCAGCCATTGCCAAAGCTAAAGCTGCTCAAGAAGTTGCCCAACAACAGGCTGAGTCAGACAAGCTGGCCAACGATGCCAAGGTAGCAGCCCAGCTTGAAATCTCCCAAAAACAAACAGAACTGGCCAAACGCCAAGCTGCCCTCAAGGTAGAAGCAGATACCGAGACCGCCAAAGCCGATGCTGCCTACTCTATTCAGCAACAGATTCAGCGTAAGGACATTGAGCGCGAAACTGCGGAAGCCAATATCGTCAAGCAGGAGCAGGAGGCCTTGGTTAAAGAGCAAGAAGTTAAGGTTAGACGGCAATCTCTGGAAGCTGAAGTCAAGGCGCAAGCAGATGCTGAGCGCTATGCCCAGGAACAGCAGGCTCAAGCCCAACTCTTTAAACGCCAAAAAGAAGCAGAAGCGGAAGCCTACGAACGGACCAAGCAAGCCTTGGCAGACAAGGAGGCTATGTTGGCGGAAGCAGAAGGTATCCGTGCCAAAGGTGAAGCAGAAGCTGCGGCTATCGCTGCTAAACTCAAGGCTGAGGCGGAAGGTTTGGAGAAAAAAGCCGAAGCCATGGCTAAGATGAACCAAGCGGCCGTTCTTGAAATGTACTTCAATACCCTGCCAGATGTGGCAAGGGCAGTTGCTGAACCTCTGGCTAAGATTGATTCTATCACCATGTACGGAGAGGGTAATTCAGCCAAGATGGTCGAAGACATCACTAAGTCTATGACACAGGTTCAGTCAGGCCTGAACGATGCCGTCGGTTTAGATGTCAAGCAGTTGATTAACACCTTTGTCGGTGTCAAAGCAGCCAGTCCTGTTATCGAGCAGGCTGTTGCAACAGGTCGAAGCAACCAGGAATAATGATAGGAGCTCATTCCATTGTCTTACAAATTTCTACTCTTCGAAGTTTTTAGAAATTTCTGTACTTTTTTGTTATAATAATTTTTGCATTATTGAATATTTGCAATATGGAGGAGTAGAGCATGCATATTGGAGAACTTTTTTCCATGTTTCGAAAGGAACGAGGAATTACGTTGAAAGAAGCGACGGGTAATCAATTTTCAACTTCGATGTTATCACGTTTTGAAAATGGGCAGACGGATATTTCAGCTGAAAAACTCTTTCAAGCCTTGGACAATATTTATCTGGATCCCGAGGAATTTTTGCACCTGTTGCGAGGATTTCATATGTCTGATTTTCAACGTTTTCAAATGCAAGTTAACAGATACAGAGATAATAAGGACATGGATGCTCTTCTCCGACTTCAGGAGGAAGAAGCGCAGGCTATCACTAAAGATGGCAAAAAGCAATACCATCGCCTGAACCAGTTGGTGATTTCAACGATTTTAGATGAAGATTTTGGAAAGAAAATGTCAAGGGCGGAGTTAAACGAAGTGGAAGATTATCTTTTCAAAAACAGTGTATGGGGGCAATATGAGCTTTACATCTTTGTTAGAAGTATCAACCTTTTCCCATCTGATTTAATGGTAACCTACTGCCGTGAACTCTTGCACCGCATGGATTTTTTAGATAAGCATTATAATAATCGTTTACTCATGCATTCTATTTTTTTGACTGCCCTATTTATTAGCATTGAAAGAAGACGATTTTTAGATGCTCAATATTTTGAAAAGCAGATTAACCAGTATTTTGACGATGATAGAGAATTGTATCTGCGTATTGTCCTTAAATTAGCACAAGCCACTTTGGAATATTGTCAAGGTGGTACAGAAGCTAAGCAGGAGATTGATGACTTGATTGAGACACTCATTAAGCTTGACGCTAGCGATTTTGCTCAATATTATCGCAGGGAGATTGACAAGATTCTTCAAAATTGCAAATAGTCAAAAAAAGTTCTGAAAAGGACTTTTTTGTTATCATTAAACTATCAAAATAAGGAGGAAAAACTCATGACTGATTTTATCGAAGAACTCAACAAGAAATCTGTTGATACAATTTCTAGTATTGAAACAAGAAAATGTGATGTTGTTACAATTTCTTGTTAATTAGCTGACTGTTAGAATAGTTTTCTAGCAGTAATTGTTTATGAGAGTGGGACGGATAGCATAATATCTGTCCCATATCTTTTAGGACATTGGAGGGTTAAGTAAGATGCAAACTAAATCGTGTGTGATTAACGGTAAAACTTTTGAAAATTTTGATTCCAGTAGAGATGATTTGGAATTATTTGAAGTGGTTGATGAAGAAAAACTCCAAGAAATGGAAGCGAAATTCAAAAAATTAAGAGAAAAAATGTCTCACTTAAAGGAAAAATGGCATGGATAAGACATTTTTTACTCATGTCAGATCGACTGATAAACTGCCAATTTTTGGTTTTAAAATTCACATCTCCGCAACATGGGGTAATTATCAAAACATAACTGCTTTAATGCTAGAATTTTTGTCCACTAGGAACATTACTTACAAATACATAAAAGAGGCAAAAAATGTTTTAACTAATTTTTCTACAGAAGAAACCACAGCAGAATCAGGAAAACTCTTTACCTTGTACCCAAAAACTAGAGTAGAGTGCATAGCCTTGTTAGAAGAACTCTATGACTATCTTCCAAGAGATGAGGATGGGATTTACATTTTAAGTGATCGCCCTTATAAAGACTCAAAACTGATTTTTTACCGATATGGAACTTTTAAAGAATCCTTAGATTATCTTGAAGAGGGATTAATGACCATCAAAGGGGGTGACGGAAGTATTTGGCAAGATTACCAAAAATCTTATTTTGATTTGCCTATTGACGTAGAAGATATACAAGAACCACTTATAAAAACATCCAGTCATCTCGCCAAGCGCTTGAAAGTCACAGAAGTTTTGAAAAAACAGAACGGTGGCAATGTGTATCAAGGAGAGCTTCTATCAGACTCGCAAAAAATTATCGTCAAAGAAGCTGTACCTCATATTATGTTTAATAAAGCAATCACCAAAGCGGAACTAAGAAATAGGGAATTTCAACGATCACATCACTTCAAGCGTTTTATTCCGCAACCGATAGAAAAGATGTCTGAGTGGATAAATGATTATTATATTTACCACTATATTGGTGGCGATAAATTATATGAGCATTCTACTCGATATTCCCTATTTGGTATGGAAGCAAGTGATAGGAGTGGTAACGTCCTAAAATTTAAAACCTTTTTAAACATCATTGAAAAAATCTTTGACTTGGTGTCTTATTTTCATGATAAAAATGATGTGATTCATGATATCCATCCAGATAATTTTCGGTTTGACGAAAAAGGGGAACTCTTCTTAATTGATTTAGAAATGATTTATCCCTATGGGGAATCTTATATTCCTATTCAATCAGAAATTGCTTTACCGTCTTGGAATAAATTAGATGGAAAAGTTGCCGATTGCCATAAAGTTGCTAATATGATTTTATATCTTGCTGGTAAATTACATACTTCCAAAGATTGGGAAAGTAATATTTCTATCTTGGAAGAGGTTGCCTATTATTTTGGAATAGAATCAACTATTGGAGATGTTATTTTATATCTTCTAAGGCCAGATGCAGATATTAAAGTTGCTCAAAAATTATTGAGACAAGTCCAAGTAAAAAGCCATGATAACTCAATAACTCTGGAGGATATCCAAGAAGAAAACATTGTTCATTTCAAAGGTTTATCTGATTTGATTGAGCACTTGTGTCCACAATTCAGTTTATATCAAGCCAATGCTCAGAATAAGCAAATGCTTTATTGTTTGTTGGATAAAGAAAAACATATTGGATTAGACGGCATTGCAGGTTTATTATTTCAATTAAAAAAACACTATTTTAGTGAAGAGATTTGCGAGTATGCCATTTCAAAATTGCTAGCTGCTCTCAGAGAAGTAGATCGAGGAAAATCTTTACAATTTAAGCCAGGTTACTGCTCACCCTATCTGATAAATGGCAGTGCTGGCGCCATAAAAGTTTTGATGACTATTGACTGTGAGAGATTTGATAAAGAAATCTTGGCGATGGCTGATGCGCTTTGCTTTGACTTTGCCCAAGGACCAAGATTTTTAGATGGTATGCTTGGCTGTATAGATGCACTACTAGATGTTTATGAATGGTCTGCTAATCCTAAGTATCTGGAATTTGCCAAGAAGCAACTGACGATTTGCTCCATCTATTTAACTCATGATCAATTGGAAGTCGCTGACTTTATCTATCAGTATCAAAGACTTAGAAAGAAAACTAGCGTATGAAACTTGTCTTAAAAAATCATTTCTTCCGAAGAATGGTTATGTCTAACTTTTTAAACAATCTTGGTAGTGCCATTTATAATCTGGTTTTTGTCATCTATGTGGCGGAGGTCTACCATTCCAAAACCATGCTTTTCATCGCTAACAACATCATGATGTTGCCTATTTATTTCCAGATTTTTGTAGGGTTTCAATCGGACAAGACTAAAAACAAGTCAAGAGCTCTTTTGATTTCAGGTTATGTCCAAGCTCTGCTTTTTATCGGAGTGGCATGGTTGACACAAAACGCTACCTTTGTCACCTTTTCTCTTATCTGTCTTATTAATGTTATCAGCGATATGCTTGCCCTCTACAGCAGTAATTTACGTCTGCCACTTTTTAAGCGATTTCTAGGAGAAGAGGAATTACGCGAAGCCTTTTCTTTCAATCATTTTGTTAGAATCCTTTCAAATATCGGAGGGCAATTCCTAGGAGTTTGGCTACTGACGATTAGTCATAACAACTATGGCTTGGTTGCTTTTCTTAATGCTCTGACCTTTTTCTTATCAACAGTGTTACTCATCGGTATCTTCAAAGACTACGATAGCTTAGTTGAAAAAGAAGCACAGAACAGTCAAGAAGAGCCAGAAAAGTCTAAGAAACAGTCTCTAAAAGGGGCTTGGAAAGTTTTGCAAGGCGCTTTTGAAACTGTAGGCAGTGGTATTTCAGTTAAGCGGCTTCTTTTAGCTTTGACCTTACAATTTACCCTTGCTGGAGCTGAAAATGTCATGTTTAACATGTACTTTCTCTCTCATCCCATAGGGATTTTAAGCTATGAGCAGATTTTGATAGCCCTCAACCTCGTCTCAACAGCAGGTCTCGTTGCTGGTGATTTGACGCCAAATGACTGGTTTAGCCGGCAAACCTATCCTTTCTTGCTCATCTGCAATGGTCTTTTGGTAGCTCTCTTTGGTTTTCTCTGTCTCTTGAATTACCAAGGCTATTTTTTGCTGGTTCTCTTGTTTATGACCGGCTATATTTTTGCCAAATCAAGTCCTAAACTAACCAGTGAATTGCTAATCGCGATACCCGAAGATTACTTTGGTCAGGTTATGGGGCTTATATCCACCATTACTCAATTAGCCATTCCTGTTGGAGGCTTCCTCCTATCAGGGCTACTGGTCTGGAATGAAACAGCTACGTGGATTCTTTACACGTTAATAGCTGCAGTGAGTGTATTATTACTTTCTGTGAAGAAAAAGCTAGCGCAGGACTGAGAGTACAGAAATTTTTAGAAATTTCGCCTCATTGTCAACTGTAGTGGGTAGATGTCAGCTAACATCTCGAGAGGACCAAATTGGTCTTCTCTTTTTTGAAATCAGTTGAAGTAAGCGGTACATCCAAGCAGTTAAAACTCTTGAAAGTGCTTGGTTTCAAGGGCTTTTCGTATATGGTTGAAAGATAAATATCTAGAGGAAGTAGTTCTTAGCATAATGACAGATTAGCAATTTTGATTGAAATAGGTAATCGTTTGGATTGTTTCAAATCGTTTGCTGGTTTAGTAATGTGATGAACTTTAGTACTATAGCATAGTCAGTTTTGATTGTTTTGTAGCACAGTGTGTGTTAAAATGTATTTACGAAATATCTTTACAAAGAGGTGATGATTATTATGGCAAGCACTCAACCAGTAAATTTCAGAGCAGATTCTGCTTTTTACCAACAAACAAAACAAATATTGGCGGATGAGAACGTGACCATGTCTGATGTGCTCAATGCAGCCCTTCGTAAAATTGCGACTGGAGCAGTTGATCCAAAAGAGTTCGTCACCAGCGATTCTCAGGAGACGCAGTATCAAGTTGCCTTTGAGGATTTGAAAAAGGAGATTCTGATTGGTCATCAAGAAATCGAGCAAGGTAAGCTGACTGCTTTAGCGGATGTGAGAAAGGAATTTGGTCTTGACTAATCATAAACGTTATCATGTTTCTCTTACAGATCAAGCAAAGAAAGATTTACGAGAAGTTCACGACTATATTCTACTCAATTTTTATAGTCAACAATCGGCTGATGGGAAACTTGACCTTGTTCTAACAGCTCTTGAAACCTTGGAATCTTTTCCAGAAGCCTGTCCGTTGGTTTCTAGACGAGGCTATGGTGAACTGACAAATGATGGTAAACGCTATCGTTACATGCCAATTGAGCATTACTTGGCCTTTTACTATATTGAGAACTATAATGTCTACGTTGCTAGAATTCTAAGTTCTAAGCAAAATTGGGCTAAGTTATTTAATAAGTGACTGTCGTATTACCCTAGAAAGGAAACTCCCTAAATTGTATTACAAATTTCTACTATTCGACCTAGACCATACCTTGCTGGATTTTGATGCAGCAGAAGAAGCAGCGCTCCAGCAGCTCTTTGAGCCGTATCATGTCACAAATATAGCGGCTTATAAGGTTGCTTATCGCAGGATTAACAGTCAGCTTTGGAGGGATTTGGAAGCTGGCAAGATTAGCAAAAAAGAACTGGTAGAAACAAGGTTCTCACGGACATTTGCCCAGTTTAATCAGTTCGTTGATGGCCAGGAGCTAGCTCAGGCCTATCAGCAGCACCTCAGCCAGCAAGGCCAGATTTATCAGGGAGCAGACCAGCTTCTGACCAGCCTTGTTGCGCGTGGTTATCGGCTTTTTGCTGCAACCAACGGCATCGCTGCCATCCAGAAAGGGCGGCTCCAAGCTTCAGGGTTGCTTTCTTACTTTGAGCAGGTTTTTATCTCAGAAGAGATGGGAACCGCTAAGCCTGCCCTTGCCTTTTTTGAAAAAATGGCAGAGCAGATCAAGGATTTTCAGCACGAGGAAGCGCTTATGATTGGCGACTCCTTGACAGCTGATATACCTGGCGGCATTGCAGCTGGCTTAAAAACGGTTTGGGTTAATTTTAAAGGTCAGCAAAACCAGACCCCCTATCAGGCTGATTATGAAGTTAGAACTTACCAAGAATTGCTTCATTTGTTAAGCTAGTCTCTAGCGCTAGGTGAAAAAGTTTTGATGTAGCGCAGCTTTTCCTATCAGTCTAGCTTAGAAGCTATGTTATCTAAAAAATAAGGATTTCAAGGCAAACTATTGGCATTGGAATCCTTTTTTGGATTAGTGTATAATAGACCTATGAACCAACTGATTAAACACAAGCTAGAACTCCTGCCAGACAGCCCTGGTTGTTATCTGCACAAGGACAAGCATGGGCAGATTATCTATGTCGGCAAGGCCAAGAACCTGAAAAACCGTGTACGGTCTTATTTTCGAGGCAGTCACGACACCAAGACTGAACTTTTGGTGTCTGAGATTGCGGATTTCGAGTTTATCGTGACAGGCTCAAACACCGAGGCCCTGCTCTTAGAAATCAACCTCATTCAAGAAAACAAGCCCAAGTTCAACATCAAACTCAAGGACGACAAGTCCTATCCTTTTATCAAGATTACCAAGGAAACCTATCCCCGTCTGATGATTACCCGTCAGGTTAAACGGCACGACGGCATTTACTTTGGTCCCTACCCAGATTCTTATGCTGCCCATGAGATTAAGAAGCTCTTAGACAGGATTTTCCCATTCCGCAAGTGCACCAATCCGCCTGAAAAGGTCTGTTTCTACTACCATATCGGCCAGTGCCATGCCCACACCGTTTGTCAGGTGGACAAGGATTATTTCACTAAAATGGCTGAGGATGTCAAAGGCTTCCTCAATGGTCGAGACGACAAGATTTTGGAGGACTTGCGGCGTAAGATGGCTGACGCTGCCAGTTCGCTTGAGTTTGAGCGGGCGGCAGAGTACAGGGACCTGCTGTCCAGCATTGCTACTCTGCGGACCAAGCAGCGGGTCATGAGTGCCGACATGCAAGACCGTGATATTTTCGGCTATGCGGTGGACAAGGGCTGGATGAGCGTGCAGGTCTTCTTTGTCCGTCAGGGCAAGCTCATCGAGCGCGATAGCCAGCTTTTTCCCTACTACAATGACCCAGACGAGGATTTTCTGACCTATATGGGTCAGTTTTATCAGGACAAGCGGCACTTTCTGCCCAAGGAAATCTTTATCCCGCAGGGGATTGACGAGGAGCTGGTGCGTGCCATCGTCCCGACCAAAATCATCACTCCTCAAAAAGGGGAAAAAAAGCAGCTGGTGAACCTGGCTGTTAAAAATGCGACCGTCAGCCTGCAGCAACAATTTGACCTAGCGGAAAAAGACTTGCTCAAGACCCAAGGGGCGATTGAAAACTTGGGCAAACTTCTTGGAATTGCCACGCCCTATCGCATCGAGGCTTTTGACAACTCCAATATCATGGGAACCTCACCTGTGTCTGCCATGGTCGTTTTTGAAAATGGCAGAGCCAAAAAGTCCGATTACCGCAAGTACAAGATTAAGACCGTTGCTGGACCAGATGACTATGCTTCTATGCGGGAGGTCATTGAGCGACGGTACAGTAGAGCTTTACGCGAGGGAACTGTCCTGCCAGACCTCATTATCATCGACGGTGGCCAAGGTCAGGTCAATGCGGCTAAGGCTAGCCTGGATAAGCTAGGTTTGTCCATTCCCATCGCTGGCCTGCAAAAAAATGACCGCCACCAGACCCATGAACTCCTCTTTGGTCAGCCCTTAGAGGTGGTGGATTTGCCCCGCAATTCACAGGAATTTTTCCTCCTCCACCGTATCCAAGACGAAGTGCACCGCTTTGCCATCACCTTCCACCGCCAAGTTCGCAGCAAAAACAGCTTCTCGTCACAACTCGACGGCATCGAAGGGCTTGGTCCCAAACGCAAGCAGCTTCTTCTCAAACATTTCAAAAGCATCACCGCTATCAAAGAAGCCACTGTCGAAGATATCCGCCAGCTGGGTGTGCCAGAGCAAGTGGCGCAGAGAGTGTTGGAGAGGTTGAGTATTAGGGAGAACAAAAATGATTAAACTGGAGAAAATAGAGCAAACTGAGGTGGAAAAGTTCTGTTGTGAGATTTATGATAAATTAAAAAAGCGCCACATAAATGAAATAAAGAGTATCAATAAATGGATTTTTAATTTTTTTAAATCCGTTCCTAACAGTAATGTCAGATTTACTGCAACGGGTGATAATCTCTTCCAAATTATGGTAGCTGATTATAATGAGTTATTTCTTTTAAAACAGTTTATTGATAGTAGTGTCAACTATGAAAAATTTACGAAAAGAATGACTAGGAAAATACGAAATTCGAGGCCGGGCAAAAACTAGCCTCAAAATCAAACCACACCGTGATTTCTGTCTTGAAAACAATCAAGATGAAAGAATCACTGTGTGGTTTTTGAGTTTTTGAAGTTTTTGAGCCTAGATTCTTGGCCAATTTTGTGAGATTCATGCTCATGAAGAGGAAGCCAATTTCTGTCTGAACAGCTTGGTGACCTCTGACATGAACTCTGCGCACGCCAAAAACACTCTTCAATCGGCCAAAAACGGGTTCGACATCGATTTTCCGTTTGGCGTAGATACGAGAGCCTTCTTCACTATGCAATGATTCCTTGATCCGTTCTTTAAAGTAATTCCAAGTTGGATTGTAATGGATTTGTTTCTGACGACCACACTCGGTTTTAGCTAGTTGTTCCAACCCTGGTGTGTCTTGAACCTTATCCGCCTCATAGATTTTAAAGTCACGTTTAAAACCATACTTGTCCGTTCGACGAGAATAGTGTTTAAAGGAATACACAACCCCGTCTGGTTTCACAAACTGATCCGTTTCTTCAAGGTAAGTCCAGTTGTTTTGGTTTTGAGGACTGTTTTTATAGTTCTTAGTCCGTTCCTTCTGATACATGCTGTATGGAATCAGAGGTGTTTTCTCCAACTCATCAATGATAAAACGATAATTCTCTTCACTCCCATACCCTGCATCAGCTACAATGTTTTGAAACAAGTCTAGAGTTTGGATGGATTCGAGGAAAGGCTTTAACGTTCTAGTATCTGTTGGGTTTGGAAATATATCGTAGGCAAGAACATATTGACCATTGGTGGCAGCTTGGACATTATAGCCAGGTTTGAGCTGGCCATTCCTCATATGATCCTCTTTCATCCGCATAAAGGTAGCGTCATGATCTGTTTTAGAAAAGGAATTGCGATTTCCAAGGATTACTCTTGCTTCTTCGTAACGCTGTTTACGAGGAAGGTAGTCTTTTCTCAACTGATTGCGGAGTTTCTTGAGGCGACGTCGCTTTTGTTTATTAGCAGAGCCACCTTTGATCACTTTGGGTTCCTCAGAAATAACTTTCTCAACTTCCGCCAAGGCATGCTCTGTGTCTTTCAAAAGGCGCACTAATCCCTCGCTAGTTTCACATGCTTCTTTCGAGAGAGCTAAATCTACCCCTTCTTGAACAAGGTTATCATAAAGTTCAGCGGTCTTACCGTTCAATGCTTCGTCGTACTTAATGACAGCTTTTTTCCAAGTAAAAGAATAGAGATTGGCATCGGCTTCCAGTTTTGTACCATCAATAAAGAGTGCCTCATCTTCAATCAGCCCATTCTCACGCATGAGGAGGGTAAAGTAAATAAAGGCGGTCTTAATCAGGTTGTTGGCATGCTTACTAGAACGGAAATTATTGATGGTCTTGTAGC